>NZ_JBXWRY010000028.1:0-53469 GCF_059613135.1 Ruegeria sp. BHSB196 | reverse complement strand
GTCCTCGGTCCGGCGTGACAGGTCGTTCACGCAGTCGATGATGTACTGCACCGTTTCTTCGGTCATCAGGTACGAGAAGTTCAGACGCACCCAGCCCGGCTTCTTCAGTTCCTCGCCGGCCTCCAACGCCGTATGCAGCGCCTCGGACGCGGCGCGGTCGATGCCCAGCAGCCGGTGTGCATATGGGCCGGCGCAAGCGCAGCCGCCGCGCGCCTGGATGCCGTAGATGTCGCTCAGCATCCGGGTGAAAAGCTGCTGATGCACTGGGGCGCCGGCCGCATCGCGCACGAGGAAGGAATAGATCGGCAGGCGATGCGGCTTGTCCGCACCCAGAAGAGTGAGGTGCGGGTTGTCCTTCCAACCCTCCAGCGCCATGCGGTTGAACTGGGCTTCGCGCCGCGCGATCTCTTCGGTTCCGACCACGTCCTTGACGATGAAGGCCAGGGCCGCGCGGATATCTCCGATCACGTTGGGCGTGCCCGCCTCTTCCCGCGCGGCCAGATCCGCCGAGTAGTCGTGCCGCCAGGGCGAGACGAAAGACACCGTGCCGCCGCCAGGCCAGCTGGGGCAGCGGCGTTTCACGGCGGCCGCGTTGACCGCCAGCACGCCCGATGCGCCCGGCCCGCCCGGGAATTTGTGCGGGGACACGACGATGGCATCCTTTTTCGCATCCGCCGGCCCCATGTCCATCGGCAGGTACGGTCCGCCACCGGCATAATCCCAGACCGCCAGCGCGCCATGTTTCTTGAGCAGGCGCGTCACCGGGTCAGGGTCGGTGACGATCCCGGTCACGTTCGAGGCGGCCGAGAAGGATCCGATCACCAGGTCGGCCCCAGCATGGGTCGCGAGGGCCGTTTCGAGCGCGGCCAGGTCCGGGCCGCCTTCGGCGGCTTCGGGAATCTCGATCACCTCCGCCTTGCTCTCGCGCCAGGGCAGAATGTTCGAGTGATGCTCGTAAGGACCGATCAAGACAACCGGCCGGTCAGCCTCCCCAACTCCCAACAAACTGACCAGCCGGTTGAGCCCGGCAGTGGCGCCCGAACCGGTGAAGATCACCGCGTCCTCTTCCCCGGCGCCAATGAGACGGGCGATTTCGGCGCGGGCCTCGCGGCGCAGCCGAGTGATGTAGGAACCGCAATAGGAGGCTTCGGTGTGGCTGTTGGCGTAGAATGGCAGCACGTGTTCGGCCACGAAGTCCTCGACCTGCCGCAGCGCGCGGCCCGAAGCGACGTAATCCGCATAGACGAGCGGTACGTCCCCGTGCAGACCGGGGATGAGAACGTTCTCACCGATCAATCCGTCGCGCAGGCTGTCGCCGTGAGTGGTGGTCTCGAGTGCTGCACGAAAAGCGGAAAGGGTCATGTCGCGGGCTCCTGATTGCCAATCCAATGTGATTGAGAGAAACCGCAAAAACTTCACCTTTCTTTGTTCCATCTTGCGATTTTTTGTGTCATATGCTTCGAAATGGCTGGAAAAATCGATCAGATTGACACGCGCATCCTGAAGGAGCTCCAAACGGACGCCACGTTGTCCCAGCGTGACCTTGCGGATCGGGTGGGGCTTTCGCAGAACGCCTGCTGGCGGCGGCTGAAGGCATTGACCGAGGGCGGCATATTGCAGGGTTCCACGGCGCGGATCGCGCGCGAGAATCTGGGCCTCAGCCTTGTGGTCTTTGTGATGCTGCGCACCCGGCACCATTCCGCGGAATGGCTGCAGGCGTTCCGGCGCCATGTCCTGACGATTCCCGAAGTGGTGGATTTCCACCGCATCGGCGGCGATTACGACTATCAGCTCAAGGTCGTGACGCAGGACATGGCATCCTACGACCGGGTCTATCAGCGGCTGATCTCGAAGGTCGAGTTGGACAGCGTGACCTCGTATTTCGCCATGGAGGCGATTGCCGAGGGGCGGCCGCTGCCGCTCTGACGGTGGGATCAGAAGATGAACGTATCCGCCGTCAGGTCGATCAGGGACACGCCGCTCAGGAACAGGGTGCTTCCAAACAGATCCGCGATCAATACGCCGCCGGAAAGCTCGGACAGGTGGTCGGCCCAAAGGTCCGCCTGATCGACGATGTAAACCGAGGTCGAGAAGCTGACCCGGTCGAACGCCGCCGAGAAGTCAAAGGCAGTATCCAGCCCGGGCGAAAATACGATGACATCCGCGCCCGCCGCCAGGAAGAACGTGTCGTTTCCCGAACCGCCGGCCAGGGTATCGTCGCCAGACCCGTCATACAAAGTATCGTTCCCCGTGCCGCCGAAAAGCCGATCGTCGCCGTCGCCGCCGCAAATCAGATCGTCACCGGCTTCCCCGAGCACCTCGTCGGCATCGAGCCCCCCGCCCAGCGTATCGTTGTGGTCGCCGCCGTTCAGCGTGTCATTGCCCGCCGCGCCCCAGATTTCGTCCGCGCCGGTATTGCCGATCATCAGATCGTCGCCAAAAAAGCCGCCCATCGTGTCGGAGCCGGCGCCGCCGTTCACGGTATCGTTGCCGTAAGAGCCCCACAGCTCGTCATTGCCGGTGCCACCCATGACCAGGTCATCGCCGTGGAAGCCGCCCAGCAGATCGTGGCCTTCGCCACCAAGGATCGTGTCGTTGCCCCAAGAACCGAACATACGGTCGTTTCCCGCCTCGCCTTCCAGATGGTCGTCGCCGGCGCCGCCGCCCAGAAGATCGTCGTGCAACCCTCCAAAGACGGTGTCGGCGTCGTCGCCGCCGAAAATGGAATCCGCGCCATCGAGTCCGTACAGTTCATCCGAGCCCGCGCCGCCGACCAGAAGGTCGTTTTGGATCTCGCCGATCAGGACATCGTTGCCTCCGTACCCGTAATAGACGTTCCGCAGCAGGCCGTTTCCGGTAATCATGTTGTCGCCATCGTCCGCACGAATCTCGAGTTCGCCGCTTCTGGCCCGGATGAACCAAGTCGATGTGTCGAAGGCCGCGCCGTACTCATCGACCAGAGCCTGCACGTCCATCGGCCCCAGACGGTTCGAGTACCCGGTATAGGACATGATGGTGTTGGTCTTGTTGTCGAGGCTCGGAACCAGCTGGATCGGGCCTTCGAACGGGTGCTTCAGCCCCATCGCGTGGCCGAGCTCGTGCAGCATCGTGCCGAGGTTCATGCTTTGCAGCACCAGGTCGAACTGCGCATTTCGGTAGGGCAGGTAGGTCCAGCCGCCCCACATGGATCCTTCGACCGCGTGCACGTTGACGTTGCCGCCCGAGGGCACTTCGACCAGGATCAGGCCGGCGCTGCGTTCGAAGTGTTCGATGGCCGTGCGGAAAGTCTGCTTTTCGTGGTATGTCAGGGGGCGGGTCGAGCGGGCATATTCCGGCAGGCTGCCGACCGACGGTATGTTGCTATGGTTGTAGAAGCTGTATGTCACGACCGCCGGCGCCTGCACATGCGGCCCCAAGGGTCCAAATGCGCGATCCGTTCTCAGCGCGGTCCAATCCGTTACGTATGGCAATCCCGATCCCCGTTACAAAACATTGGACTATCTACTTTATTTTCCAAACTCTCCACATGTGCAGACCGTCACCCTTCTCCGCAACGGAGCCCAGGGAGCCATTTGGAGTCACACCGCTTTGACTGACAGACATTTGCGCTGGAGGCAAGTGGCGGCTCACGGTGAATACAACTTTAACGTATCATTTCGGGCGCTTGTTCGGCGCGAATTCGGCAAAAGAATGAAGCCCGAGCGCGTTCGATTGTCCGGGTCGGGGATTGCCGACTTGCAACGGTGCTTGACGGAAGAAACGGCCTGACACGATCGGGCCATGGGCGGATACCGGTCGCGCAGCACGCACGAAAAAGGCCGCGCGATCAGCGCGGCCTTGCCTTTGGAGAAACTGTCTGGCGCAGATCAGTTCTTCGCGTAGAATTCGACGACCAGGTTCGGCTCCATCATGACCGGGTACGGCACGTCGCCCAGCGACGGCGTGCGCACGAAGGTCGCGGTCATCTTCGAGTGATCCACTTCGAGGTAATCCGGCACGTCGCGCTCGGCCAGCGAGGCCGCTTCCAGGACCACGGCCAGTTGCTTGGACTTGTCGCGCACCTCGATCACGTCGCCTTCCTTGACGCGGTAGCTGGGGATGTTCACCCGCTTGCCGTTCACCTTGACATGGCCGTGGTTCACGAACTGACGTGCGGCAAACACGGTCGGTACGAACTTGGCGCGGTAGACGACGGCGTCCAGGCGACGCTCGAGCAGGCCGATCAGGTTTTCACCGGTGTCGCCGCGTACACGCTCGGCTTCGGCGTAGATGCGGCGGAACTGCTTTTCGGTCAGGTCGCCATAGTAGCCCTTGAGCTTCTGCTTGGCGCGCAGCTGCAGACCGAAGTCCGACAGCTTGCCCTTGCGGCGCTGGCCGTGCTGGCCGGGGCCGTATTCGCGGCGGTTGACCGGGGATTTCGGACGACCCCAGATGTTTTCGCCCATCCGGCGGTCGATCTTGTACTTGGCAGACGTGCGTTTGGTCACGGCTGATCTCCTTCGTTTGTCGAGGCCCAACGGGGCCGCTATGAAGGGCGTTGTCCTCTTGGGTTTCCCCATGACAGGCATCCCCTTGCGGGGGCCACCAACACCAATGAAGCCGCGCTTATATCTGCGGATCGGACAGAGTCAACAGACGTTTGCAGGATTTCCTGTCAAAGGCTGCCGGCAGGATCGGACGCCGCATCGCTGCGCGCGGTAGAATTATCCGCCTGCCCGTACCCGGCGCGGGAAGCCCAGTACGTTCGAACCGAGCCCCGAAGTCGCGGACTCTTCCAGATCGTCGAGGCGGGCCGCATCCGGACGATCCGGGTTGAGGTGCGAAAGACCGGGCACGACGATCGGCCGCCCGGGTTCGGGAAAGACCGGAAGCGCATCGCCCCGAAGCAGGCCGGACAGGGTTTCGTGCGCCACCCAGAATTCGGTCTCCCGGTCGGGCACGGCGCTGGAAAAAACCAGCACGGGCAGACCCTCGCCCGGCATGGGCACAACGTTGGCGACAAAGGATCGTGCGCCGTTCGTGAGGGTGAAACAGCAAGCGTTGTCCGGGTCAAAGGCTTGAGCGTCGAAATGACCAGCGGTGTCGCGATCCGGCACGGGTTGCGGTCCCTGTGCCCGGGCGGCGCGCGCCACGCCGGCATAATCCAATCCGCCCACCTTCTGGGTCTGACCGCGCCACGACCATGCAGCCCCTTCGACCAGTGCGGTCAAAGGCGCCGCTTCCAGCCCATCCAGCTCGGTTTGTGACCATGAAATGACAAAGGTTTCCTGAACTCGCACCCTCATCCGCCCGTTTTGCCTGCATCCTGCGCTCGTTGTTGGGCAAAAGTTAACAGGTCGTTAACGCCAAAAAAAGATGATCCGCCGATTTCTCGCGATTATGGCAATTTTGCCAACGCGCCCTGTCGGCGGCGCCATGAACGAGGCCGCACAGTCCGCAAGGATCACGGCGCCGGTGTCTTGCGAGGCCCTGCGGTGTGCGCTTGAACCACGGGGAACAGGTTGCTACCACGGCCCTGTGATGGCCGGCGACCGCTCTCTTCCCCACATCGTTGCTGCAACCTGTTTGCGGGACGACGGGTCGTACATTCTGGAGTGGATTGCGCATCATGCCGCCTGCGGGTTCGGGCATTTCGTCGTGTTCACCCATGACTGCACGGACAGCAGCCCCGAGCTGCTGGACAGGCTGGCCTCGAACGGTCTGGTCACGCATGTTCCGTTTCGGCACACGCAAAAGGTTTCGGCCCAGTGGCAGGCCCTGAAACTCGCGGCCGGCCACGCGCGGGTCGCCGAGGCCGATTGGGTGATGTTCTTTGACTGCGACGAGTTTCTGTGGCTGCCCGAGGACGTGCCAACGCTTGCCCACCTGATCGACGGGTTCCAGGCGCGCGCGGGCCGGTTCGATGCGCTGGCCGTGCCCTGGCGCCTGTTCGGTTCGGGCGGGGCGGCGAAACGCGAGACCGGGCTGACCCCCGAGCGGTTCCTGCACGCGGCGCCTGTGGACCTGCACTTTCCGCTCGCGCACCTGTTCAAGACGCTGTTCCGGCCGCAGCGTTTCGAGAAGTTGGGCGTTCACCGCCCGAAGCGCCCCAAAGGGTCCGAGGCGCCGATCTGGCTGGGTGCGGACGGCGCGCCCCTGCCCGAGGCGTTTGCCCGGCAGGCCAACGGCATCAGGCTCTATGGCCTTGCCCGCGGCGAGGACAGGATCGGACTGAACCACTATTCCCTGCGGTCGATCGACGAGTTCCTGGTCAAGCGGCAACGCGGGCTGCCCAACCACATGCACAAGCCGATCGGGCTGGATTACTGGGTCGAGCGCAACTGGAACACCGAACGCAATCCGCGCATCCTGCCCATGCTGGACGCCACGCGGGAATCGATGGACCGGCTGCTCGCGCTGCCCGGGGTCCGGGAGGCGCATGAAACCTGTCAGTCGGATTTCGAGGCCCGGCTGCAGGCGGTCAGGTCCGACCCCGACGCCCTGCGCCTGGCCTGGCAGATCGGACTGCTGGCCGAGAACCGCCTGCCTTCGCGGCAGGCTGCGTCGGACTACATTAGGGCGCAGGCCAGGGCTCTAAGGTAGCCGACCAACCTGACCTCGGCCGGTTCAGCCGCACTTGGAATATCCGCAACTGCGGCAGGTCAGGCAGCCTTCGATCATCTGCATGTCGTACTGGCCGCAACTCGGGCAGGCGCGGCCGCGCGGCGCGTCGGTGTTGACCACCTGCGCCTGCGGGTCGGATTTCAGGCCCATGCCCTCGCCTTCGAGGAACCCGATCGACACCATGTGCTGTTCGATCACGCCGCCGATGGCCGCGAGGATCGAGGGGATGTATTTGCCCTTGACCCAGGCGCCGCCGCGCGGGTCGAACACGGCCTTGAGTTCCTCGACCACGAAGGACACGTCTCCGCCCCGCCGGAACACCGCCGAGATCATGCGGGTCAGCGCGACGGTCCAGGCGAAATGCTCCATGTTCTTGGAGTTGATGAACACCTCGAACGGACGGCGGCGGCCGCCGATGATGATGTCGTTGATCGTCAGATAGATGGCGTGTTCGCTGTCGGGCCATTTCAGCTTGTAGGTCGATCCTTCCAGCGATGGCGGCCGGTCCAGCGGTTCGGACATGTAGATGACATCGCCGTGGGGTGTTTGGGGTTCGGCGTCTTTAGAAGTGATTACTTCGGGAACATTGTCACTTTCCCCAAAAAGCAACCAACCTGTGGGGACGTCAAGTTTTGCCGCCAGCTTCGGTGCGTGGAGCTTGGACGGATCCCTTTTTCCATTCAGGTAGCGACTGACGTTTGGACGGTCTATGCCCGCGGCGTCAGCCAACTCGGAAGGCGAAGAAAAATTCGAGTTTTTTAGCGCCCAGTTGAGCCTTGCGGATATCGTAGGCAAATCCAGCGGAAGGTTCTTGGGGCGCTCTGAAACACTCAGCACCGATCCGGTCACATCGTTCGGCCGATAGGTCGTGCAGCCCTTGCAGCCCTGGTCCCAGGCCTGCATGTACACGTCCTTGAAAGCGTCGAACGATATGTCCTCGGGGCAGTTGATCGTCTTGGAGATCGAACTGTCGATCCATTTCTGCGCCGCCGCCTGCATCCGGACATGTTCGGACGGCGTCAATGTCTGCGCGTTCACGAAATAGTCCGGCAGTTCGGCATCTCCGAACTTGTCGCGCCACATCTGAACGGCGTAGTCCACGACCTCTTCCTCGCTGCGCGACCCGTCCTTCTGCAGCACCTTGCGGGTATAGGTATAAGCAAAGACCGGCTCGATCCCCGACGAGACATTGCCGGCATAGAGCGAGATCGTGCCCGTCGGCGCGATCGAGGTCAGCAGCGCGTTGCGGATGCCGTGTTCGCGGATGGCCGCGCGTACATCCTCGTCCATGTGCTGCATGGTCCCGCTGGCCAGGAATTTCTCGGCGTCGAACAGGGGAAAGGCCCCTTTCTCGCGTGCCAAGTCCACCGACGCCAGGTAGGCGGCGCGGGCGATCGCGTGCAACCAGTCCTCGGTCTGACGCGCCGCCTCCTCGGAGCCATAGCGCAGGCCCAGCATCAGAAGCGCATCGGCCAGACCCGTGACGCCAAGGCCGATCCGGCGCTTGGCCTGTGCCTCGGCCGCCTGTTCCGGCAGCGGGAATTTCGACACGTCCACGACGTTGTCCATCATCCGCACCGCGGTGGCGACCAGGCCCTTGAGCGCCTCTTCGTCCAGATGGGCCTCGGTCTCGAACGGCGCCGTCACCAGCCGCGCCAGGTTGATCGACCCCAGCAGGCAGGCGCCATAGGGCGGCAGGGGCTGTTCGCCGCAGGGGTTGGTGGCGGAGATGGTCTCGGCATAGCTCAGGTTGTTGGCCTGGTTGATCCGGTCGATGAAGATCACGCCCGGCTCGGCATAGTCATAGGTGGCCTGCATGATCTTGTTCCACAGGTCGCGGGCCTGGACCGTGTGATAGATCTTGCCGTCAAAGACCAGTTCCCATGGACCATCGGCCTTGACCGCCTCCATGAAGGCGTCCGTCACCAGCACCGACATGTTGAACATGCGCAGGCGGGCCGGGTCGGACTTGGCCGAAATGAACTGTTCGATATCCGGGTGGTCGCAGCGCATGGTCGCCATCATCGCGCCCCGGCGCGAGCCGGCGGACATGATGGTGCGGCACATCGCGTCCCAGACATCCATGAAGGACAGCGGTCCCGAGGCATCGGCCGCCACGCCCTTCACATCCGCGCCGCGCGGACGGATGGTCGAGAAATCATAGCCGATCCCCCCACCCTGCTGCATGGTCAGCGCGGCCTCCTTCAGCATGTCGAAGATGCCGCCCATGCTGTCGGGGATGGTGCCCATCACGAAACAGTTGAACAGCGTCACCTGCCGCGCGGTTCCCGCGCCCGCGGTGATGCGCCCGGCGGGCAGGTATTTGAAATCCTCCAGAGCCTCGTAGAATTTCTGCTCCCACAGTGCCGGGTCTTCCTCGACCTTCGCCAGGTCGCGGGCGATCCGCCGCCACGTGTCCTCGACCGTCAGGTCGATGGGCGTGCCATCCGCCTGCTTGAAGCGGTACTTCATGTCCCAGATCTGCTCGGCGATGGGGGCGGCAAAGCGGCTCATGGTGATTCCCTGTGCTGAAAGAGGCTTACTAGGCTAACCAAAACGTCCGAATTCCACAACAGTTTGAAGTTGGTGGCGTTCCGCCTACAATATAAGCCAAGAACGGAGCCGAGTCTGTGGATAAGTTCGTCAATCTGATCAAGCTGAGCGTCGGATCTGAAAGCGTGGACAGCCTGCGGGACTGGCAGGACGGCCACCGCAAGCGGTTCGAGGACGGCCTGCCGCGCCACGTCACGCGGATGTGGCCCAAGCGCGAGGCCGAGATTCTGGGCGGCGGATCGATCTATTGGGTGATCAAGGGGCTGGTGCAATGCCGCCAGCGGATCCTGCGGCTCGACGAGGTGACGGGACAGGACGGCATCCGCCGGTGCGCCATCGTGCTGGACCCCGAGATCCACCGCACACAGCGCGCCCAGAAACGCCCGTTTCAGGGCTGGCGGTACCTCAAGCCCGAGGACACGCCGCCCGACCTGCCCAAGGGGCGGGTTCAGGACGACGCCCTGCCCGACGACCTGAACCGGGCACTTGCCGAAATCGGCGTGCTCTGACCGGACCCTAGCGCAACCGCGCGATCACTTCGTCCAGCGTCTGCCTTTGCGCATTGGAATAGGCCGCCGTCCGGCTGCGCCACAGCGTCGCCTGCGACCGCAGGATCAGCCCGTCGCCGAGAATCTTGAGGTGATTGGCCCGCAAGGTCTCGCCCGTCGAGGTGATGTCGGCGATCGCCTCGGCGGTTTCGTTCTTGACGGTGCCCTCGGTCGCCCCCTGGCTGTCCACCAGGGCGAAATCCGCGACACCGGAACCTGTCAGGAATTCGCGCACCAGTCGGTGGTACTTGGTCGCGATCCGCAGCCTGTGCCCATGCCGCACCCGGAAGACGGCTGACACCGCGTCCAGATCGTCCAGCGTATCGACATCCACCCAGCAGGCCGGCACCGCGATGACAAGATCCGCCTGACCAAAGCCCAGACCTTCGACTTCTTCGACCTGCTGTTCCCAGCGCGGCAGTTTTTCGTGAACAAGATCGGTGCCGGTGACGCCCAGATGAATGCGCCCTGCGGCCAGTTCGCGCGGAATCTCGCCCGCCGACAACAGGACCAGCGAGACGTTCTCGATGCCCTCCACCTGTCCTGCATATTCGCGATCCGCCCCGGATCGCGACAGGGTGATGCCGCGCTTGGCAAACCAGGAAAAGGACTTTTCCATCAACCGCCCCTTGGAGGGCACACCCAGCTTTAGGCTCATCGCGCCGCCTCCCCGATCTCGATCATCAGATCCGGGCGCAGCACCCCGCCGACGGCCGGGATCTCCGCTCCCCCGCCCAGACGCCGGGTCAGCGCATCGTAGCGCCCGCCCGTCGCGATCGGCGGCAGGTCGGGACGGCGTTCGGCGTAGAAGCCGAACACGAAGCCGTCATAGTACTCCATCGACGTGCGCCCGTAGGACGCTTCGAAATCAAGCGCCGACACGTCGATGCCGCGCGCCTTCAGCGCCTCGACACGGGCCTCCAGCCGGTCGATGGCCTGGGTAATCTGCGGCAGGTCCACCGCCACGTCCCGCAGATGCTCCAGGGCAAAGGGCATCGTTTCGCGCACCGACAGCAGCGTGTCCAGACCGGCCATCTCGGTCTCCGAGATCGGGTCGGCCGCCGCATCTTGGCGCAGGGCCTCGATCCGGTCGGCGATTTCCGCGGCGCTGCGTTTGCCGAGAAACGGCGCCTCGGTGGCGGGCGGTTCTGCCGCTGCCAGCAGCGCCGCGCGGGCCGGCGGCACCTTGGCGCGGCCGGAAAACCTGTCGAGCAAGGCGCGAAACCTGCGTGGCCGCCAGATGTGGCGCATCAGCGCCGCCTTGCGCCGTTCGGTGGTCTGCAGACCGCGCACCGCCGCCATGAGGATACCGATATCGCCCGTCGCCGCCCGCAGGTCCAATCCCTCAAGCGCCCGAAAGATCAGCGCAAAGACCTCGGCATCGGCGTCGGCGGGATTGTTGCGGTCGAACACCTCATACCCAACCTGGATATACTCGTTGGCGCGGTCCGGGTCGTGTTCCTGCCGCCGAAACACCTCGCCCGCATAGGTATAGCGCGCCGGTTCCGCGCCATCCGCCATGTGTTTCTGCACCACCGGTACCGTGAAGTCGGGTCGCAGCATCTGTTCCCCGCGCAGCGCATCCGAGGTGACATAGGCCCGTCCGCGAATGTCCTCGCCATAAAGGTCCAGCAGGGTTTCGGCCGGTTGCAGGATCGGCGTTTCCACCGGCTCGGCCCCGGCATCTTCGAAATGCCTGCGCAATCGGGCCGCCAGGTCCAGCGTACGCGCACGGTTCTGCATCAGCCCTGCCCGTCCAAGATCTCGCGCACCTTGGCCACCAGATCGCCGCGCGGCACCTCGAACTGGCTGGGGCGTTCCTTCCACTCCTCCAGCGTGGCGCTTTCGGCAATCCGGGCGCCCAGGATCAGATCCTTGATCTGCACGACGCCCTTGGCCTTTTCGTCGCCGCCCTCGATCACCGCGACGGGCGAGTTGCGCTTGTCGGCATATTTCAACTGGTTGCCGAAATTCTTTGGATTGCCCAGATAGACCTCGGCCCGGATGCCCGCATTGCGCAGCTCGGCCACCATCGCCTGATAGTCGGCCATGCGGTCGCGGTCCATGACGGTCACGACGACCGGCCCGTGTTCCACCGCCTGAATCCGGCCCTTTTCGCGCAGCGCCGCCAACAGGCGGTCCACCCCGATGGAAACCCCGGTGGCCGGCACTTCCTGCCCGGTGAACCGCTTGACCAGATCGTCATATCGCCCGCCGCCCGCGACCGAGCCGAATTGCCTCTTGCGGCCCTTTTCGTCGAGGATTTCAAAGGTCAGCTCGGCCTCGTAGACCGGACCGGTGTAATAGCCGAGACCGCGGACAACGGAGGGGTCGATGACGATGCGGTCGGGGCCGTAGCCGCCTGCATTCAACAACGCTCCGATCCGTTCCAACTCGTCGACGCCGTCGGCTCCTATCCTGCTGTCACCAACCGCCTTTCTGAGATTTGCCAGCGTCTTACCCGCATCCGATGCCCTGGAAGTCAGAAACGCGATCACCGGTTCCGCCTGACCGCCGCTCAGGCCGACGCCATCGATATAGGCCCCCGAGGAGTCCAGGCGTCCTTTTCCCAGCAATTCGCGGACACCCGCCTCGCCGACCTTGTCGAACTTGTCGATGGTCCGCAGCACCGCGGCGCGCTGCTCCTCGTCGGCAAGGCCCATTGTCTCCAGCACCCCATTCAGAACCTTGCGATTGTTCACCCGGACCACGTAATCCCCGCGCGGAATGCCCACCGCTTCCAGCGTATCGGCCAGCAGCGCGCAGATTTCAGCGTCGGCGGCCATCGAGGCCGTGCCAACAGTGTCGGCATCACATTGATAGAACTGGCGATACCGCCCCGGCCCCGGCTTTTCGTTGCGCCAGACCGGACCCATCGCATAGCGGCGATAGGGCGTGGGCAGGTCGTTGCGGTGCTGGGCGTAGACCCGCGCCAGCGGCGCGGTCAGGTCATAGCGCAGCGCCATCCAGTCGCCCTTGCCGTCCTCGTCGAATTCCTGCCAGGCAAAGACGCCTTCGTTGGGCCGGTCCACATCCGGAAGGAACTTGCCCAGCGCCTCGACGGTCTCGACGGCACTCGATTCCAGCGCGTCGAACCCGTAGCGATGGTAGACGCCCGCAATGGTCCGCAGCATCTCGTCGCGCTGCGTGACTTCCGAGCCGAAATAGTCGCGAAACCCTTTCGGCGTGATCGCCTTGGGGCGGGGCTGTTTCTTGGGCTTGGCCATTGGGGTGTCCTTGCGGATTTGTCCGTTCCGCGCGCGGTCTAGCCGATGGTCCCGGCCGGGGCAAGGCGATGCGCGGCCGCAGCGATGCGGGCCACGCGCGTCAGATCTCGGAAAAATCGCCCGACCGGCCCTTGCCTGCCGCAAACCTCGCGGCTCCGGCGCGGCCCTCGGCGGAAAAGCTGGCCAGAGACCGCCACTCGCGGCGCAGCGCGGCGGCCAGATCGGCGGGCGGCATTCGCGCCGACAGATGGTCCGCCCGCAGGCACGCCTGCGGAAAGCGGAAGAGATCGCGGGCCAGATCCCGCGCGGTTTCCAGGGCCTTTCCTTGCGCGCAGGTGCGGTTCGCAAACCCCATCGCCAGCGCCTCGTCCGTCGCGACCGGGCGTCCGGTGAGAATCAGGTCATGCGCGCGCCCCTGCCCGAGGATGCGTGGCAGCCGCACGGTGCCGCCATCGATCAGGGGAACCCCCCAGCGGCGACAGAAGACGCCGGTCACGGCCCCCTGCGCCATCACGCGCAGGTCGCACCACGCCGCCAGTTCCATGCCGCCCGCCACCGCATGGCCCTCGATGGCGGCGATCACCGGTTTGGACAGCATGAGCCGCGACGGCCCCATCGGACCCGGCAGGGGGAGGGCGGCGGGATCGGTCCAGTCCTCGGGAATGTCCAGCGACCCGATCCAGCGGTCCGCCCCGCCAGACCCGGCCGCCTTGAGGTCGAAACCGGCGCAGAAAGACCCCTCGGCCCCCGTCAGGATCGCCACCTGTTGCGTATCGTCCGCCTCAAAGGCCAAGAACGCGTCATAGAGCGCCCGGGCCGTGTCCGGATCGACCGCGTTGCGGGCGTCGGGGCGGTTTATGGTGACGGTGGTGAGTCCTTCGGACGTTTCGATCAAGACGGTCATGGATTCCTCCCGCCCTCCAGCGTCGTCTGCACGGATCGGGCTGGCAAGCGTGACGTTGCGCCTGTATCACCGGCACCGAACCAGCCCGGGGAATGGCCCATGCAACATCTCGAAGAACAGATCGCCCACTTGTCGAAAGCGCTCGATGACATGAGCGCCGTCGTCGCGCGCCAGCAGGACGAGATCGACCGGCTGACCCGCCGTGTGGACCTGTTGATGCGGCGCGAGGCGGAACGGGAACAGGAAGGTTCGGGCGGCATCGTATTCGGCGACGAGCGCCCGCCGCATTACTGAGGCCGGGCGGCGTTTCTTCCGTTTTGTACAGGGACGGAGGGCGGGTGTGTCCGATTTGTACAACTTTTTTGGGAGGCCGAACCGGCATCGTCGGAAAGAAACGGCGTTGGTGGAGCGTGGCCGGATTCGGGTCAGTTGTCGGCAGTGCGGGACTTTGCTGACGATTTTTGATTATTCGTTGCGGCGCACTGGCCGAAGTGTACTTACTTCGCAGCAGCAAAGAATATTTTGCACGCGGGTTTTGGTGGAAAGGGCAACAGATGTCTCTGCTTTGGGAAGCGCTAGATTTACCCTCAGTCGGAGAAACCGCTTTGTCAGCCGCTGGAGTTGTGGGCCTCGGACTGCTTATTCGCTTCTGGGTGGTATTGGCAGACTACATGACGAATGATCCCCAAAAATTGCAATCAGTAGAGCAGTTTCCTTGGTACCACTCCAACCGACAGTATGTTGATTATCTTAGCGGGAGCCCCAAAAAAACGGTGCGTTGGATTGCGCTTCGTTTGGTCAAGCCTTTGAGTTGGTTTTTGATCTTTGGGGGAACTGTATTTTTGGCGCTCTCCGCAGTTGAGTTATTGCTGGGCCAATAAGTACGAATAACAAAGCGCTGACTGAGAGTTGGCCAAATAAGTAATAGGACTCAATCCTTCCACCCTCCTACGTACCTGAAACACAAGCTCCCGCTTCTGCCTATATCTCTTCCACGTCCAGCACCCCTTCCAGAGATTTGATGGCGCCCTTGATCTGCGGGTTGACGGGAAATTCCTGCCCCAGATCCATTTCGACATCGCCGGGCAGTTCCGGGTCCAGCAGGCAGAACTGGATCGGCCCCTTGTTCGCACCGCGCGCGACGTCGGCGGCGTCTTGCAGCACCTTGGCCACGGTCGGCACCGCCTCGGCCGCCGCGACGAACACGCGCAGGCCGATGGCCCCGACCTCGGCCACCGCGCTGTCGATCGGAGCGACCGACCGCGCGAGCAGCTTGAGCTGATCCGCCTCCATCGTCGCTTCGGCGGTCAGGACGACCTGGGCGCCGGTTTCCAGAAAGTCGCGGCTTTTTTCCAGCGTTTCAGAAAACAGCGTGACCTCGTAGGCCCCGGTCGGATCGGAGAGTTGCACAAAGGCGAACCGGTTTCCGCGCGCCGACTTCCGCTCCTGCCGTCCGGCGACGACCCCCGCCATCTTGGCGATCAACGGCCCAGAACGGGCCTTGTCCGTCACGTCTTCCAGCGTCAGAACCTGCTTGCGTTTCAGCGCCAGCTTGTAGTCGTCCAGAGGATGACCCGACAGGTAGAATCCGATGGCCTTGAATTCCTCGCTCAACCGTTCCGCAGGCAGCCAGTCGGGCGTCGGCGCCAGGCGCGGTTCGGGCAGGTCATCTCCGGCCTCGCCGAACAACGACACCTGGTTCGAGTTCTTCTGCTCGTGAACCGCGGCCGAATACTGCACCAGCGCCTCAAGGCTTTCGAACACGCGGCGGCGGTTCTGGTCGAGCTCGTCAAATGCCCCGGCCCGCGCCAGCATCTCCAGCGGCCGCTTGCCGACCCGTTTCAGATCGACCCGGCGGGCGAAGTCGAAGAGATTGACGAACGGCTTGTCGCCGCGGGCGTCCACCACCAGCCTCATCGCCTCGACGCCCACGTTCTTCAACGCGCCCAGCGCGTAGACCAGTTTGCCTTCGACCACGTCGAAGGTGGCCTGCGACCGGTTCACGCAAGGCGGCACATAGGGCAATGCCAGCCCCTTGCGCACCTCCTCGAAATAGACCGCCAGCTTTTCGGTCAGATGGATGTCGCAGTTCATGACGCCTGCCATGAACTCGACCGGGTGGTTCGCCTTGAGCCACGCGGTCTGATAGCTGACCACCGCATAGGCCGCCGCGTGGGACTTGTTGAAGCCGTAATTGGCGAATTTTTCGAGCAGGTCGAAGACCTCTTTCGCCTTTTCCGGCGAAACGCCGTTTTCCGCGGCCCCTTTCTCGAATTTCGGGCGCTCGGCGTCCATCGCCTCCTTGATCTTCTTGCCCATGGCGCGGCGCAGCAGGTCGGCGCCGCCCAAGGAGTAGCCCGCCATGACCTGCGCGATCTGCATCACCTGCTCCTGATACACGATGATGCCCTGGGTCTCTTCAAGGATGTGGTCGATCAGCGGATGCACCGACTGCCGCTCGCGCTGGCCGTTCTTGACCTCGCAATAGGTCGGGATGTTCTCCATCGGGCCGGGGCGGTAGAGCGCCACCAGCGCCACGATGTCTTCGATGCAGGTGGGTTTCATGCGCTTGAGCGCGTCCATCATGCCCGAGCTTTCCACCTGGAACACCGCCACGGTCTGCGCGGCCGAATAGAGCTTGTAGGTGGCTTCGTCGTCCAGCGGGATCGCGTTGATCTCGTTCTCCGCGCCGTCGGGCGGATCGTAGAGTTGCGTGCCATCCGCCGCCACGTGCAGGTCGCGGCCCGATCTGCGGATCAGATCGACCGCGTTCTGAATGACGGTCAGCGTCTTGAGGCCCAGAAAATCGAACTTCACCAGCCCCGCCTGTTCGACCCATTTCATGTTGAACTGGGTCGCCGGCATCTCGGAGCGCGGATCCTGATAGAGCGGCACCAGCCTGTCGAGCGGGCGGTCGCCGATCACCACGCCCGCCGCGTGGGTCGAGGCGTTGCGCAGCAGCCCTTCGACCTGCTGGCCATAGGTGAGCAGACGGTCCACCACCTCCTCTTCGCGGGCCGCTTCGCGCAGGCGCGGTTCGTCCTTCAGGGCCTTTTCGATCGAGACCGGCTTGACGCCTTCGACCGGAATCATCTTGGACAGGCGGTCCACCTGGCCGTAGGGCATCTGCAGCACGCGGCCGATGTCGCGCACGGCGGCCTTGGACAGAAGCGCACCGAAGGTGATGATCTGACCCACCTTGTCGCGACCGTATTTTTCCTGAACATAGCGGATCACCTCTTCGCGGCGGTCCATGCAGAAGTCGATGTCGAAATCCGGCATCGACACCCGCTCGGGGTTCAGGAAGCGTTCGAACAGCAGGCTGTAGCGCAGCGGGTCAAGATCGGTGATGGTCAGCGCATAGGCCACGAGGCTGCCGGCCCCCGAACCGCGCCCCGGCCCCACCGGGATGTCGTGTTCCTTGGCCCATTTGATGAAGTCCGCGACGATCAGGAAATAACCTGGAAATCCCATGCTTTCGATGATGTCCAGCTCGAAATCCAGCCGCTTCTGGTATTCCTCGGGCGTCACCGCGTGGGGGATGACCGCCAGACGTTGCTGCAGGCCTTCGTTGGCCTGCCGGCGCAGTTCCTCGACCTCGTCTTCGGCGAATCTCGGCAGGATCGGGTCGCGCCTGCAGGCCATGAAGGCACAGCGTTGCGCGATTTCCACCGTGTTCTCGATGGCTTCCGGCAGATCGGCGAACAGCGTCGCCATTTCCTGCGGCGTCTTGAAATAGTGCTGGGCGGTCAGACGGCGGCGGCCCTCCTGCTGGTCCACATAGGCGCCTTCAGAGATGCAGATCAGCGCGTCGTGCGCCTCGTACATGTCCGGGGTGGGAAAATAGACATCGTTCGTGGCCACCAGCGGCAGGTTCCTGGCATAGGCCATCTCCACATGGCCCTGTTCGGTCAGCCGTTCCGCTTCGGGCAGGCCGTTCTCGCCCGGATGGCGCTGCAATTCGACATAGAGCCGCTCCGGATAGATCGCCGCCAGCCGATCCACCAGCGCCTCGGCCGCGGGACGCTGCCCTTGCCGCAGCAACCGCCCGACCGGACCGTCCGGACCGCCGGTCAGGCAGATCAGCCCCTCGGAAAAGGTTTCCAGCTCGTCCAGTGTCACCTGCGGCACCTGCCCGCCCTTGTCCACATAGAGGCAGGTGTTGAGCCGCATCAGATTCTCGTAGCCGGTTTCGTTCTGCGCCAACAGGACGATGGGCGCGGGCGCCCTGGGCTTTTCGCCGGGCTCTTCGCGCATATAGGCGAGATCGACCTGGCAGCCGATGATCGGCTGGATGCCGGCGCCGCTGGCCACCACCGAGAACTCGAGCGCGGCGAACATGTTGTTGGTGTCCGTCACGGCGACGGCCGGCATCTGCATCCTTTCGCAAAGGTCCGGCAGCTTCTTGAGCCGCACGGCGCCTTCCAGCAGGGAATACTCGGTATGTACGCGGAGATGGATGAATCGCGGGGCACTGCTCATGCCCAAAAGCTAGCCGAGCGGCGGGGTGCGCGAAAGCGGTATTCGGCGCACCGAAACGCAAATCAATGCCCGATCACTTTTCGCGTTTTTTTGAAGGTGCTTCGGATGCGCTTTTTCCCTCTGCGGCAAAAAAACCGAAGATTCATGACCTTAATGCAATTCGGGTCAAGTGGCAGCCGACCGAAACCGGTGCAAAGCTGACTCCGAGACGCAGTTTTTCTTGCCAGATCGCGCCCTGTGTTTCTAACCTTTCCGTCAAGAAAGCCCGCTCCTCTTTCTACGTCGCATCGAAGGAGAGCACTGAGGGCCCAACGGGGTAAGGCGACTGGTTTCACGAATGGAGATCACGTTTCTTCTGAACGGAGAGACTGTGGAGCTGGCGGATGTCGCGCCGACCACAACGCTGCTGGACTGGCTTCGCGACGAGCGGGGGCTGACCGGCACCAAGGAAGGCTGCAACGAAGGCGATTGCGGCGCCTGCACCGTCATGGTGACGGAAGACGGCGAGGCCAAGGCGCTCAATTCCTGCATCCTGTTCCTTCCGCAGCTTCACGGCAAGGCGGTGCGCACGGTGGAAGGGGTCGGCGGTCCGGACGGGCAGTTGCATCCCGTACAGCAGGCCATGGTCGAACATCACGGATCGCAATGCGGGTTCTGCACGCCCGGGTTCGTGATGTCGATGGTGGCGAGCCACGCGAATGGCGCGACCGATCACGACACGCAACTGGCCGGCAACCTGTGCCGGTGCACCGGTTACGCGCCGATCATCCGCGCGGCCCAGGCCGTCGAAGACCAGCCGGTTCCGGTCTGGGTCAAGGACGCCCCCGAACCGGTGGACTCCGCCTCGCCCTTCTTGCCGCGGTCCTCGGACGAGTTGGCCGAGGTCTATGCGGCGCATCCCGACGCCACGCTCGTGGCCGGCGCGACCGATGTGGGGCTCTGGGTCACGAAACAGCTGCGCGATCTGGACCCGGTGATCTTTCTGAACGGTTGCGACGACCTGAAAGCCATCGACATCACCGATGACGCGGTGCGCATCGGCGCGATGGTGGACATGAACCGGATGGGCGCGGCCATGGCCGACCTGCATCCGTCCTATGCCGAGATGATCCGCCGCTATGCCAGCGTTCAGGTCCGCCACGCCGCGACCGTCGGGGGCAACATCGCCAACGGTTCGCCCATCGGCGACAACCCGCCCGCGCTCATCGCGCTGGGGGCGGTGCTGCATCTGCGCAAGGGCGACATGCGCCGGTCGATGCCGCTGGAGGCGTTCTTCCTCGACTACGGCAAGCAGGACCGCGCGCCGGGCGAATTCGTCGAAGCCGTCAGCTTTCCGCGGCAACCCGACCGGCTGAAATGCTACAAGCTGAGCAAGCGGTTCGATCAGGACATTTCCGCCGTCTGCGGCTGTTTCAACATCGTCGTCGAGAACGGCGCGGTAGCCGAGGCGCGGATCGCCTTTGGCGGCATGGCCGGCATACCAAAACGGGCCGCGACGGTCGAGGCGGCGCTGAACGGCAGGCCCTGGACGTTGGAAACGGTCCGCGCGGCCCTTGCCGGATTCGACGGCGACTTCACGCCCCTGACCGACATGCGCGCCTCGGCCGCGTACCGGCAGGAGACCGCCAGGGCGATGCTGGAGCGGTATTATCTTGAGGATCAGGGCGAGATCACCAACGTTTTGGAGGTGACGGCATGAGCATCGCAAGACCCCTGCCCCACGATGCCGCCCCGCTGCACGTTTCCGGCGCGGCACGATATGTCGATGACATTCCCACGCCCAAGGGAACGCTGCACCTGGCCTTTGGCCTCAGCCCGATCGCCAAGGGCCGGATCACCGCGATGGACCTGTCCGAGGTCGAGGCCGCCGAAGGCGTCGTCAAGGTGATGACCGCCGCCGATCTGCCCTTTGCCAACGACGTTTCCCCGTCGATCCATGACGAGCCGCTTCTGTCGGACGGAACCGTGAACTACGTCGGCCAACCGGTGTTTCTGGTCATCGCGACCAGCCATCTCGCGGCGCGCAAGGCGGCGCGGCTGGGCCGGATCGACTATGCCGAGGAAACTCCGATCCTGACCGTCGAAGAGGCGCTGGCCGCCGACAGCCGCTTCGAGGAAGGTCCGCGCATCTATGCCAAGGGCGACGCCGACGCCGCCATCGCCGGGTCCGAGGTGGTGATCGAGGACACGTTCGAGATCGGCGGGCAGGAGCATTTCTATCTCGAAGGTCAGGCCGCGCTGGCGGCGCCGCAGGAAGGCGGCGACATGCTGGTGCAGTCCTCGACCCAGCATCCGACCGAGATCCAGCACAAGGTCGCGGACGCCCTGGGCGTTCCGATGCACGCCGTGCGGGTCGAAACCCGCCGGATGGGCGGGGCCTTCGGCGGCAAGGAAAGCCAGGGCAACGCGCTCGCCGTGGCCTGCGCCGTCGCGGCCCGGGCCACGGGCCGGACATGCAAGATGCGCTATGATCGCGACGACGACATGGTGATCACCGGCAAGCGTCACGCCTTTCGCATCGCGTATCGCGCCGGTTTCGACAAGGACGGACACCTTCAGGGCGTGTCGTTCAAGCATTACGCCATCTGCGGCTGGGCGCAGGACTTGTCCTTGCCTGTCGCCGACCGGGCGATGCTGCATTCGGACAACGCCTATCTCTTGCCCAATGCCCGGATCGAAAGCCACCGGCTCAAGACCAACACGCAATCGGCCACGGCCTATCGCGGGTTCGGCGGGCCGCAGGGCATGGTCGGCATCGAGCGGGTGATGGACCACGCCGCGCATGTGCTGGGCCTCGACCCGGTCGTGTTGCGGCAGAGGAATTACTATGCGGCGGCCCACGCCCCGCAACTGGATCCGCCGTCCTTGCCCGAGCGCCCGCTGGGCCATGTCGATCCGCATGAGGATCTGACCAGCCTGGGCAGGGTGGAACAGGTGGCATCCGCACCCAAGGTCCGCCCCCTCCCCAAAGGCGGCAACACCACGCCCTACGGCATGGAAGTGACCGATTTCGAACTGCACGAAATGACCCAGGCGCTGCTGGACTCCTGCGACTACGCCGCGCGCAAGGCCGCCGTGGACCGCTGGAACGCCGAAAACCGGGTCGTCAAGAAGGGCATCGCCTTTTCGCCGGTGAAATTCGGCATCTCGTTCACACTCACCCATCTCAACCAGGCCGGCGCGCTGGTGCATGTCTATCAGGACGGCTCGGTGCATCTGAACCATGGCGGCACCGAGATGGGTCAGGGCCTGTTCCAGAAGGTCGCGCAGGTGGCGGCGAGCCGGTTCGGCATCCCGCTGGATGTCGTCAAGATCACCGCGACCGACACCGCGAAGGTGCCCAACACCTCGGCCACCGCCGCGTCGTCGGGCAGCGACCTGAACGGAATGGCGGTCAAGGCCGCCTGCGACACGATCCGCGACCGCATGGCCGAATTCCTGGCCGAGCGGCATCAGGCCGATGCGGGATCGGTGCGGTTCGCCGACGGTCACGTGGAAGTGGGCGAGGCGCGCTACAGCTTTGCCGAAGCGGCGGCGCTGGCCTATCAGGGCCGTGTCAGCCTGTCCTCGACCGGATACTACAAGACGCCAAAGATCGAATGGGACCGGATAAAGGGCCGTGGGCGACCGTTCTACTACTTCGCCTATGGTGCCGCCGTCACCGAAGTGGCCGTGGACACGCTGACCGGCGAAAACCGCATCCTGCGCACCGACATCCTTCATGACGCGGGCGCGTCGCTGAACCCGGCGCTGGATATCGGTCAGGTGGAGGGCGGTTACGTTCAGGGCGCGGGTTGGCTGACCACCGAGGAGCTGGTCTGGGACGGCAAGGGGCGGCTGACCACCCATGCGCCTTCGACCTACAAGATCCCCGCCTGCTCGGACCGGCCCGATGTGTTCAACGTCGCGCTCTGGAGCGGCGAGAACCGCGAGGACACGATCTATCGTTCGAAAGCGGTGGGCGAACCGCCCTTCATGCTGGGCATTTCCGCCTGGCTGGCGCTGTCGAACGCGGTGGCGGCCTGTGGCGACGCCTATCCCGCGCTGAACGCTCCGGCCACGGCCGAAGAGGTCTGGCGCGCGATACGGAGGGTCCGCGATGGGGTTTGACCGGGAAGAATTGAAGGCGGCGGTCGAGGCGCATGGGCGCGTGGTGCGCGTCGTCATCGCGTCCATCAAGGGGTCGTCCCCCCGCGAGGTCGGTGCCGCCATGCTGGTCTGGCAAGACGGGCAATCGGGCACCATCGGCGGCGGCACGCTGGAATATCAGGCGGCCGAGGCTGCGCGATGCCAGACCGCGCCCGCCCGTCTCAGCCAGCATGCGCTTGGCCCCGATCTGGGCCAATGCTGCGGCGGGGCGGTGACTCTGTTCAGCGAGGTCCACGACCGGGACACCGTCAATGAACTGGATGACACGGTCATCGCCCGGCCCGTTGCCGGCGGAGACATGCCGCTGTCGGTGAAGCGCATCCTGGCGCGGGCGCGCGGCCAGGGCGATCTGCCCGAGCCGCAACTGGTCGAAGGCTGGATGGTGGAGCCGGTCCACAAGCCGGCGCGCGCGCTTTGGATCTGGGGGGCCGGTCATGTGGGCCGTGCGCTCGTGGATGTTCTGTCGCCCTTGCCCGAGGTCGCGATCACCTGGATCGATACCGGCCCCGAACGCTTCCCGAGCGTGGTTCCGGCAGGCGTGACGGTCGTGCCGGCCGCGAAGCCCGCCGAACTGGTGCGGCATGCCCCGGTCGAGGCCGAGCATCTGGTCCTGACCTATTCGCACAATCTGGATCTCGAACTGTGCAACCGGCTGCTTTTGCACGATTTCCGCTTTGCGGGGCTCATCGGTTCGGCTACCAAATGGGCGCGGTTCCGGTCCCGGCTCAGGGCATTGGGGCATGCGCCCGAGCGGATCGGCCGCATCACCTGCCCGATCGGCGATCCGGCCCTAGGCAAGCATCCGCAAATGATCGCGGTCGGCGTCGCTGCCCAGTTGCTGCGCCCTGCCCGGCAAACCGAACAGAAGAAGGATCTGAGCGCGTGACCACCCCACTTCTGAGCCTGCAAGGGCTGACCAAGGCCTATCCCGGCGTCGTGGCCAACGACAACGTGTCCTTTGACATCGGCGAGGGCGAGGTTCATGCGCTGCTGGGCGAAAACGGCGCCGGCAAATCCACGCTGGTCAAGATGATCTACGGTCTGGTCAAGCCCGACAGCGGCACCATGCTGTTGCGCGGCCAGCCCTATGCCCCGCCCGAGCCGCGCGCGGCGCGCGCCGACGGGATCGCGATGGTGTTCCAGCATTTCTCGCTGTTCGACGCCCTGAACGTGGCCGAAAACATCGCGCTGGGCATGGAGAACCCGCCGGCGATGGGCGATCTGGCTTCGCGCATCCGCGAAGTGTCGGAAACCTACGGCCTGCCGCTGGACCCGTACCGCACGGTTGGCGACCTGTCCGCGGGCGAACGCCAGCGGGTCGAGATCATCCGTTGCCTGCTGCAGGATCCCAAGCTGCTGATCATGGATGAGCCGACCTCGGTTCTGACCCCGCAGGAGGTCGAAATCCTGTTCGAAACGCTGCAGAAACTGCGGTCCGAGGGCACCTCGATCCTCTACATCTCCCACAAGCTCGAAGAAATCCGCACCTTGTGCGATCACGCCACGATCCTGCGGCTGGGCAAGAATGTGGGCGAATGCGTGCCGCGCGACACGTCGGCGCGCGAGATGGCCGAGCTGATGGTCGGTTCGACCCTGCAGACGCCCGAACGGTCGGGGCGCGACTTCGGTGAGGTTGCGCTCGACATCAGCGGGCTTTCGGTGCCGTCGCCGTCGGAATTCGGGACGGCCCTCAAGAACGTGCACCTGACCGTGCGCAAGGGCGAGGTTCTGGGCATCGGCGGCGTGGCCGGCAACGGCCAGGACGAATTGCTTGGCGTTCTGTCGGGCGAAATCCTGACCGCCGCCGACGCGGTCAAGATGGCCGGTCAACCGATCGGTAGGCTCGGCCCGACCGCCCGGCGCAGGCTGGGTCTGCTCACCGCGCCGGAAGAGCGTCTGGGTCATGCCGCGGCCCCGGACATGAGCCTGACCGAAAACGCTCTGCTGACCGGCTCGGTGCGGGAACGGCTGGAGCACAACGGATTCCTGAAATGGGCCGAAACGCGGAGTTTCGCGGAACAGATCATCAAGGCGTTCGATGTGCGCACGCCTGGCCCCGACAATGCGGCGCGGTCGCTGTCCGGGGGCAACCTGCAGAAATTCGTCATCGGCCGCGAGGTGATGCAGAACCCGGAGGTTCTGGTGGTCAACCAGCCGACCTGGGGCGTCGATGCGGCGGCCGCCGCGGCGATCCGGCAGGCCATTCTGGACCTCGCCGCCAAGGGCGCGGCGGTGGTCTGCATCAGCCAGGATCTCGACGAGCTGATGGAAATCTCGGACAGCTTCGCGGCCTTGAACGAAGGCCGCCTGAGCGCGCCGCGCCCGACCGCGGGCCTGACGGTGGACGAGATCGGCCTGATGATGGGCGGTGCCCACGGAATGGAGGTGGCGCATGTCTGACGTGTCGCGCCGAAACCCAGGTGCCTCGGGCAGAGGCATTTGCAGAAACAACAAGATGACGGGGGGATGAGCGGATGATCGTGCTGGAGAAACGGCCACAGCCGTCACAGGCGTGGTCGATGATGACGCCGCTTGTGGCGGTGCTGGCCACCATGGTTTTCGGCGGACTGCTGTTCGCGGTGCTGGGCAAGAACCCGGTGGAGGCGATCGGAACGATCTTCTGGGAGCCTCTGTTCGGCGAGTTCTCGTTCTACTACCGGCCTCAGCTGCTGGTCAAAGGCGCCCCGCTGGTGCTGATCGCCATCGGCCTGTCGCTGGGCTTTCGCGCCGGCATCTGGAACATCGGGGCCGAGGGCCAGTACATCATGGGCGCGATCTGCGGCGCGGGGGCCGGTCTGGCCTTCTATCCGCTCGAAGCGTTCTACATCTTTCCGATCATGGTGATCGCGGGCGCGCTGGGCGGTTGGGCCTGGGCGATGATCCCGGCCCTGCTGAAAGTGCGCTTCGGAACCAACGAAATCCTCGTGTCGCTGATGCTGGTCTACGTGGCCGAACAGTTCCTCGCGTCGGTTTCGCTGGGCCTGCTGAAGAACCCGGAAGGGTTCGGATTTCCCGGCTCGCGCAACCTGCAATCCTATGCCAGCGCGCACAATGCCGAACTGATCACCGGCAGCGGCATGCATTGGGGCGTGGTCGCGGCCTTTGTCGCCGTCATCTTTGCCTATGTCCTGCTGAACCGGCACATGCTGGGCTTTCACATCCGCCTGACCGGCGAGGCGCCGCGCGCGGCCAAATTCGCCGGCGTGAACCCGGCGCGGCTGATCCTGTTCTGCCTGGGCCTTTCGGGCGCCCTGGCCGGGCTTGCGGGCATGTTCGAAGTGTCCGGCCCATCGGGCGTCGTGAGCATCGACTTCAACGTCGGCTACGGCTTTACCGCGATCATCGTGGCATTCCTGGGGCGGCTGCACCCGGTCGGCATCCTGCTGGCGGGCGCGCTGATGGCGCTGACCTATATCGGCGGCGAAATCGCACAATCGCAGCTGGGCCTGCCCGCCGCCGCCATCCAGGTGTTCCAGGGGATGCTGCTGTTCTTCCTGCTGGCCTTCGATCTTCTGACCAACTACCGCATCCGTTTCGCCAGCAAGGAGGTGGCCTGAGCCATGGACCTTTCCGAAATCAATCCCGTCCTGCTGGTGGCCTCTCTGATGGTTGCCGCAACCCCGCTCCTGCTGGCCGCGATCGGCGAACTCGTCGTGGAAAAGGCCGGTGTCCTGAACCTGGGCGTCGAAGGCATGATGATCGTCGGTGCGATCAGCGGCTTCGCCATCTCGGTCGAAAGCGGCTCACCCTGGCTCGGCTTCCTGGCGTCGGCGATCGGCGGTGCGCTGCTGTCGCTGCTGTTCGTTCTGCTGACGCAGGTGGCGCTGGCCAACCAGGTTGCGAGCGGTCTGGCCCTGACCCTCTTCGGCCTCGGCCTGAGCGCCCTGCTGGGGCAGAACTATGTCGGCATCAAGCCCCCGGACATGAGTGAGATTCACATTCCGGGGCTGAGCGATGTCCCCGTGATCGGACCGATCCTGTTCCAGCACGACCCGATACTTTATCTCGGCATCGCGTTGACCGCCGCCGTGTGGGCCGTGCTCAAATACACCCGTGCCGGTCTGGTCCTGCGCGCGGTGGGCGAAAACCACGATGCCGCGCACGCGCTGGGCTACAAGGTCATCAAGATCCGCATTCTGGCGATCATGTTCGGCGGGGCCTGCGCCGGTCTGGGCGGAGCCTATATCAGCCTGATCCGCGTGCCGCAGTGGACCGAGGGCATGACGGCCGGTGTCGGCTGGATCGCCCTGGCGCTGGTGGTCTTTGCCAGCTGGAAGCCCTGGCGGGCCCTGCTGGGCGCCTATCTGTTCGGCGGCGTCACGGTCGTGCAGCTGAATCTGCAGGCGGCAGGCGTTGCCATTCCTGTCGAGTATCTGGCAATGTCGCCCTATATCATCACGATCCTTGTTCTCGTGATCCTGTCGGCCGACAAGAGCAGGGCGCCTGCCTCGCTCGGCCGTATTTTCCACGCCTCTCACTAAGAGAGGAAAAACTGTACCAACTTGGGGAGTATAACCTGATGAAATTCACCTCACTTCTCGCCTCGGCCGCGGTGGCGATCGGTCTCGCGACCGGCGCAGCCGCTCAGGACAAGACCAAGGTCGGTTTTGTCTATGTCGGCCCGGTCGGCGATGGCGGCTGGACCTATGAGCACAACAAGGGCCGCCTGGCCGTCGAAGAGCACTTTGGCGACAAGGTCGAAACGGTGTTCGTGGAGTCCGTGCCCGAAGGCCCGGACGCCGAGCGCGTCATGACCCAGATGGCCCTGGACGGGGCGGACCTGATCTTCACCACCTCGTTCGGCTACATGGACCCGACCATCAACGTGGCCAAGAAATTCCCGAACGTGAAGTTCGAGCACGCGACCGGCTACAAGACCGCGCCGAACGTGTCGGTCTATTCGGCCCGCTTCTATGAGGGCCGCGCGGTGCAGGGGCACATCGCGGGCAAGATGACCAAATCGAACATCATCGGCTATATCGGATCCTACCCGATCCCCGAAGTGATCCGGGGCATCAACTCGGCCTATATCCATGCCAAGAAGGTCAACCCGGATGTCGAGTTCAAGATCGTCTGGGCCTACACCTGGTTCGATCCCGCCAAGGAGGCGGACGCCGCCACGGTGCTGATCGAACAGGGCGCCGACGTGATCCTGCAGCACACCGACTCGACCGCGCCGCAGGCCGCCGCGCAGGAGGCGGGCAACGTCGTGACCTTTGGTCAGGCCTCGGACATGAGCGAATACGCTCCGTTCCCGCGTGTCTCGTCAATCATCGATGACTGGGCACCCTACTACATCGCGCGCACCCAGGCTGTCATGGATGGCACATGGGAAACCAGCGACACCTGGCATGGTATCAAGGAAGGCATGGTCGCAATCGGCGAGATTTCCGACGCTGTCCCCGCAGACGTCAAGGAAGAGGCGCTGGCTCTGAAAGCCGCCATGGCCGCAGGCGAATACCATCCCTTCACCGGTCCACTGAAGAAGCAGGACGGCAGCGACTGGCTGGCCGAGGGTGAAGTGGCCGATGACGCCACGCTGTTGGGCATGAACTTCTATGTCGAAGGGCTGGAAGGCGACATTCCGCAATAAGCCGGATTGATACGCAGCCTTTTGGGGGCCGCCTTTTCTGGGCGGCCCCTTTTCTTTGCGCAGCAGTCCGGTCAGTGCCCGCCGCTCAGAACCAGGGTCTTGACCGGCAGCAGCAGAACCTGGATCCGCAACAGGATCGCGTGCACCAGACCCACCGTGTCCACCACGTGCAGGAACAGCCATCTGCCGGTGCTCAGATCCTCGTCATGCAGGATGTCGTGGTTGTTGGTATAGGCATTGGCCATGCAGTTGGCCCCGGCCGGAATGCCGTCGGCCTGTCCGGAATAGACCGGCTCCATGAACACCGTCAGCGTGCCGGGGCGGGTGTTGTCCTGTGGATCGACCAGTTGGTCCGAGGGGCGGATCTGGCCCGACGGCACCACGTCCTGAATGCCCACGACCACCATCGGAATGACGGTGAAGGGTTTGGCCAGACAGGCCATTTCGGCGTACATGCCCGGCTTGATCACGCTGGCGCTGATCTGGTCGAACCCCGCGACATATCGGTGGCGATCGGTGAACTCCCGCGGCACCAGAATGCCCGCCGGCCGCAGGATCGGGTTGATATAGTCCCCGACCTGCAGGCCGAACTGTTCGATCGTGCCGGACACACCGGCATAGACGGACGTCTTGTCCAATTCCGCCTGGGCCTGTTCCAGCGCGGCCTCGGCGCTGGCCTGCTGCGCGGGGATCAGCACCTTGATGTTCTGCTCGACCGCTTGCTGATGCGCCTGGGCCGCGGCCAACTGGCCCTCGCGGCTGTCCACAAGGTTTTCCAGCCGCTCGACCTCGCTCACCCGCACGGCGCTGGAGCCCCGCGCCAGAAGCTCGTTCTGACGGGCCAGATCGTCCCTGGCCTGTTCGAGCGACGCTTCGGCCTGGTCCACCGAGCCG
The DNA here is from genome assembly GCF_059613135.1 of Ruegeria sp. BHSB196. Taxonomy (NCBI): domain Bacteria; kingdom Pseudomonadati; phylum Pseudomonadota; class Alphaproteobacteria; order Rhodobacterales; family Roseobacteraceae; genus Ruegeria; species Ruegeria sp. BHSB196. The sequence continues at coordinate 24,516 of NZ_JBXWRY010000028.1, read as the reverse complement.
ATGGCCGCGGCCAGATCCGCCTGCGCCACGACCAGCGAGGCGGCGACTTCCTCGACCTGCCGCTCGGCGGTCTCTACGGCCGCGCGCTGGCTCGAATCGTCCAGGCGGAACAGCAAGGCGCCGGCCTCGACCTGCTGGTTGTTCTCGACCAAGACCTCCGTAACCCGCCCACCGGTTTCGGGCAGGATCGTCACCGTGCGAAAGAAGGATCGCACGCTGGTCGCCGAGGGGTGGTAGAAAAACACGAGCGTGATCAGGGATATGGTCAGGACCGCACAGAGCGTGATGCCGTGACGCAGCTCGTACCACATCGAAAAGAAGGTGATTTCGTGCCCCCAGCGCTTTCCCTGGCGATACCGGCGGTAGAGGTAGTCCGGCAGGATCGTGACCAGCGAGCAGATCAGCAGTTCAAACATCGCGTTGGACCTCCGGCGCCTCGGGTTGCGGCGAAGGTTCCCTCTTTGCGACATCGCCGCCGGGAATGCGGCTGAGGATGCCGGACAGCGATGACGCCATGGATTGCAGCGGCGACAGGAAGTCGGGCATCCGGAAGGCCGCGATCAGCAAGGCGGCGATCCAGAAGATGTTGTTGTGCGTGAACAGCGCCAGCAGGGCCAGGATTCCGATCACCTGAAACTGCGTGTGGTTGCCGTGATGCGCCATGCGCTCCGGCAGCGCGTGCAGCGTGAAGTAGAGCGCACCGATCAGGACGATCAAGCCGATGGTGAAAACCGCCACGCCGACGAATAATGGATCGCTGCCATCCGGCCCGGGCATGTAGCCCGGCAGATGCGCCGTCGCCATGGGATGAATGCTCTGGCTTTCCACGTCCTGTCCCCCGTTTTCCGCGTCATTGGCACTATGGGCCGCGGGCCGACCGGGTTGCAAGCTGCCGGTGCGCCTGATTTTGGCTCTTTTTCCCGTCCGGTCCGCGTGCCATGGTCCGCGCATGACTCGCACCCTGACCAGCCCCGACGGAACTCCCATCGGCGATTTCGCCTTTGGCACCATGCAATTCGGCGGCCGCGCGGATGCGGCGCAGAGCCGGGCGATGTATGACGCCTGCCGTGCCGCGGACATCCGCCATTTCGATACCGCGCACATCTACACGGACGGTGCTTCGGAAGGGCTGTTGGGCAAGATGATCCGGCCCGAGGAGCAGGCATGATCGACTTTCTGGTGATCGGCGGCGGCATCGCCGGGCTGAGCGCGGGGGCCTGTCTGTCGGACCTCGGGTCCGTGACGGTCCTCGAAGCCGAAACGGCGCTGGGCTATCATGCCTCGGGCCGGTCCGCGGCGCTGTTCGAGCAGAATTACGGCCCGCCGCCGGTCATCGCGCTCAGCCGCGCGAGCGCCGAATTTCACCGGACCGCGAATGGCGGGTATCTGAGCCCGCGCGGCTTGCTGCTGGTCGGGGGGCGGGATCAACGGGCGGACTTCGAGGCCGATCTGCGCGCGCTTGGCATGGCCCCGATGGAACTCGACGAGGCCCGGAGGATGGTTCCCATCCTGAACCGGGACACCGTAGGATTTGCGGCTTATCACGAAGACGCGCAGGATTTCGACACCGACAGGATGCTGCAGGACTTCGCCCGGCAGATCCGATCGCGCGGTGGGGCGGTCCTGACGCAAAAGCCCGTGACATCGATACGCAAGACCGGCCATTGGCGGGTGGAGGCGGGAGATCTGTACGAGGCACGGATCATCGTCAACGCGGCAGGCGCCTGGGCGGATCGGATCGCCGCTCTGGCAGGCGTCGATCCAATCGGCATCGTACCGCATCGCCGCTCGATGGCGCGGTTGCCTGCACCGGGAGGCCACGATGTGTCCGGCTGGCCGATGATGCTGGGTGTCGGCGAAACCTGGTACGCCAAACCTGACGCAGGCAAACTGCTGGTTTCCCCCGCCGAAGCCGATCCCGTCGAACCGCACGATGCCTATGCCGACGACATGGTTCTGGCCGAAGGGCTGGACCGTTACGAACGGATGGTGACCGAACCAGTGACCCGCGTGGAAACCAACTGGGCCGGTTTGCGCAGCTTTGCGCCGGACAAGTCCCTGGTTCTCGGCCCCGACCCGGCACGGCCGGATTTCGTCTGGTGTGCCGGTCAGGGCGGCTACGGGTTTCAGACCGCGCCCGCAGCGGCGCGCCTGGTCGCGGATCTGGTCGCCGGACGGCCATCCGAACTGGAGCCGGAGACCGTCGCCGCGCTGCGCCCCGAAAGGCTGCGGCGATGAGCCCGCGAAAACTCCCGCCCAGCGCCAATGTCGCGGCGCCGGCCGAGGGGCAAAAGCTCGTCGCACCGGCAGCGAGCCGCAATGTCGGCCCCCTGTGCGACTTGCTGGCGCACGTTGCCCCTGGCGCAGGCCGTGCGCTGGAACTGGCCAGCGGAACCGGTCAGCACGTCGCCGCCTTTGCCGAGCGCTTTCCCGATCTTCAATGGCAGCCGACGGAGATCTTGCCGGACCGCCGCGCCAGCATCGATGCCTATGCCGTGTCGCTGCCGAACGTCGCCCCGGCAGCGCATCTCGACGCGACCGAAGCCGGCTGGGGCGGCGCATGGGGCGGGCAAGACCTGATCGTGCTGATCAACCTGCTGCATCTGATCGACATGCCCGAAACCAAAACCGTGATCTGCGAAGCCGCCGAGGCGCTCGCACCGGGCGGCCGATTTGTGGTCTATGGCCCCTTCATGCGGGCGGGCGAGTTGACCAGCACGGGCGATGCGAATTTCCACGCCGCGCTTGTCGCCCAGGATCCCGCCATCGGCTACAAGGACGATTTCGACATGATCGACCTCATGCAGTCCGCAGGGCTCGAAATGGTCGAGATCGTGGAAATGCCCGCCAACAATCTGGCCCTCGTCGCCGGAAAGCCCATTACCTGATCAAGATCAAGGTGGCCCGCCCCTCGTCCTCATACAGATGCGGATAATTCGATATATGCGAGGGGTACATCATGAACTGGCAAGACAGACTGTCCGCGACCCGGTCGGGCCTGCGGAACCTGAACGGTGCGATACCCGACACCGCACGGGCGTTCGGGGCGCTTGGCAAGGCCGTCAAGGAAGGCGGTACGCTGGATTTCAAGACCAAGGAGTTCATTGCGCTGGGAATCTCGGTCGCCGTCCGCTGCGAGCCTTGCATTTCGCTGCATGTCGAAGCGCTGGTCCGGGCGGGCGCCTCTCGTGAAGAGGTTGCGGACGTGCTGGCCATGTCGATCCAGATGGGCGGCGGCCCGTCGATGATGTATGCGGCAAAGGCATTGGAGTGCTTCGACGAACTGTCGGCGTGAAAAAGGCCCGCGCCGGCGGGCCTGACGGGCGGCACCGGAACGGCGCCGCCTTGCTCGGTCGGGATCAGCCGTCCTTGCGGATGGTCTCGTTCTTGGGGTCATAGGGGCTGTCGCAGGTCACGACCGCATCCCACAGCTTGTCGAACATCTTGACCTTAAGCCTGGTGCCTTCCACAGCCAGTTCGGGCTTGACATAGCCCATGCCGATCGACTTTTCGAAGGCCACCGAATAGCCGCCCGAGGTCAGACGACCCACACGCTCGCCTTCGGGCGTATAGAGCGCCTCGCGGCCCCACGGGTCGGCATCGTCCGGCCCGTCGATCAGCAGGGTGCAGCATTTCACCCGCACGCCGGTTTCGACCAGCTTGTCCTTGCCGTGGAACTCCTTGTCCAGATCGACAAAGCGCGGCAGGTCGGCTTCCAGCGGGGTGGCGTCGCGGCCCAGTTCGGTGCCGAAGGCGCGATAGGATTTCTCCTGCCGCAGCCAGTTCTGGGCGCGGGCCCCGACCAGCTTCATGCCGTGCTTCTGGCCGGCCTGTTCCAGCAGGTCGAACAGGTAGTTCTGCATCTCTACGGGGTGGTGCAGTTCCCAGCCCAATTCGCCGGTATAGGCCACGCGGATGGCGTTGACCGGGCACATGCCCAGTTCGATCCGGCGGGCCGACAGCCACGGGAAGCGCTTGTTCGACAGGGCGGTTTCCGGTTCGGCGTCCTTGATGACCTCCTTCAGCACGTCGCGCGACTTGGGCCCTGCGATGGCAAAGACGCCCCATTGCGTGGTCACGTCCTGGATCTCGATGTAGCCGAACTCGTCCATCTTGTCCTCGGCCGCCTTGCGCAGGAAGTCGGCGTCATACTCGGTCCAGGCGCCGGCCGAGACGAGGTAATACTCGTGCTCTTTCAGGCGCACGATGGTGTATTCGGTGCGGGTGGTGCCGTGATCGGTCAGCGCGTAGGTCAGGTTGATGCGGCCGACCTTGGGCAGCTTGTTGCAGGTGAACCAGTCGAGGAACTGGGTGGCACCCGGCCCCTTGACGATGTGCTTGGTAAAGGCGGTGGCGTCGATCAGGCCGACGCCGCCCCTGATCGCCTTGGCCTCTTCCACGGCATATTGCCACCAGCCGCCGCGGCGGAAGCTGCGGGCGTCGTGGTCGAAATTCTCGGGCGCATCCAGCGGGCCGTAGTAGTTGGGGCGCTCCCACCCGTTGACCCATCCGAACTGCGCGCCGCGCGCCTTCTGGCGGTCATAGGCCGGGGCGGTGCGCAGCGGGCGGCAGGCTTCACGCTCTTCATCCGGGTGGTGCAGGATGTAGACGTGTTCGTAGCACTCCTCGTTCTTGCGGGCCGCGAACTCGGTGGTCATCCAGTTGCTGGAATAGCGTTTCGGGTCCAGCGAGGCCATGTCGATCTCGGCCTCGCCTTCGACCATCAGCTGCGCCAGGTAATAGCCGGTGCCGCCTGCGGCGGTGATGCCGAACGAGAAGCCTTCGGCCAGCCACATGTTGCGCAGGCCCGGAGCCGGGCCGACCAGCGGGTTGCCGTCGGGCGTATAGCAGATCGGGCCGTTGTAGTCGTCTTTCAGACCGACCGTTTCCGAGGATGGAATCCGGTGGATCATGCTCATGTATTCCTCCTCGATCCGCTCGAGATCGAGCGGGAAGAGGTCGGCGCGGAAACTGTCCGGAACGCTGTATTCGAAACGTGCGGGCGCGTTGCGCTCGTAGGGGCCGAGAATCCAGCCGCCACGCTCTTCGCGGACATACCATTTGGCGTCGGCATCGCGCAGAACCGGGTGTTCGGGGTTGCCCGCCTCGCGGAACTTCACCAGTTCCGGATCCGGCTCGGTCACGATGTACTGATGCTCGACAGGGATGGCGGGCATCTTGATCCCCAGCATCCGCGCCGTGCGCTGCGCATGGTTGCCCGAGGCCGTCACCACGTGCTCGGCCGAAACCACGACCTGCTCATCCGAGGGCACCAGGTTGCCGCCCTTCTCGACCATCCTGGTCAGCGTCACGTCCCAGTGATCGCCCTTCCATTCAAAGGCATCCGCCTGCCACTTGCGCTCGATCACCACGCCGCGCTGGCGGGCGCCCTTGGCCATCGCCATGGTCACGTCGGCCGGGTTGATGTAGCCGTCGGTCGGATGATAGATCGCGCCGACCAGATCCTCGGTCCGCACCAGCGGCCAGCGCTCCTTGATCTGCGCCGGGCTCAGCCATTCATAGGGCACACCGCAGGTTTCGGCGGTGGACGCATAGAGCATGTATTCATCCATGCGCTCGCGAGACTGCGCCATGCGCAGGTTGCCGACGACAAAGAACCCCGCGTTCAGGCCGGTCTCGTCCTCCAGCGTCTTGTAGAAATCGACGGAATACTTGTGGATATGGGTGGTCGCGTAGGACATGTTGAACAAGGGCAAGAGACCCGCAGCGTGCCAGGTCGAACCCGAGGTCAGCTCATCCCGCTCGACCAGCATCACGTCGTCCCAGCCCGCCTTGGCCAGATGGTAGGCAATCGAAGTCCCGACGGCGCCGCCGCCGACAACCAGCGCTTTGACTTGGGTTTTCATGACCAAGCGTCTCCCCTTGAATTGAGTTGCCACCATATGGCGCATTTGGCGGGCGCCGCGCGATATTCATCCGACCAGTGATAAGAAAAAAACGACCCGCCTTTGCAGACGGGTCGCATTTTCGCCAAGCAAGGCGGTTCCGTCAGCCGCCGCCGACGGAACAGCGTTTGGTGGCACCCCAGTTGGAACAAGCCCCGGCTCCGGCACCGCTCTTGTTGACCCGCACATCGCTGCCCTGGGCGGTGTCGCCGGCCATGCCCCCCGCCAGATCGGGACCGGACAGGGCCGAGGTAAGGCTGCTCAGAATGCCCGGTGACGGGTTTTCCGCCTCCTGGGCGCCGTCACCGCCGAATTTGGCAAAGAGCTTCCCGATCAGCGATCCGCCGCCTGCATCGGCCTTTTGCCGTTCGGTGGACATCAGGTGTTCGATGCCCTGGCGGTATCCCACCTGAATCATTTCGTCCGGGTCGCTCACCTTGCCCGCCGTGAGGTCGAACACGCCGTCGGGCAGGCCGTGTCCGGCCGCGACGGTATTGAGCAGCAGGGACGCCCCGTCGATGTTCTGGAGACGCATCTGCGCGATCTCGCCGCGCAGACCGACGAATTCGGTGTAGAGCGCAGTCAGCTTCGCGGCCAGTTCCGCCTCTTTCTCCGGCGGCACGGTCGTGTCGTTGCCCACGCCGGGCACGGGTCGTTTCAACAGCGCGTTGAGTCCGTCATAGTCCAGGCTCGCCAGCAATGCCCGCACATCCTGCGGCGGCGCGTCGGAACGGACCTGAAGAACCACCTCCTCGCCGATCCCGATCACCCCGACATAGTCGGTGAAGCTCACCGCGCCGGTTTCGGCCGGGGCGGCGGTGATCAGAGCCCAGTCGTTGCGGGCTTTCTGCGAGACCTGGAACGGTTCCATCGCGCTGAACGCCACGCCGCCAATGACGGCAAAGGGGCGCTTGCTCCCGGCGTCGAAATCCATGGCCGCGATTGTCTGGGCGATGTTGCCGATCAGGGACTTGGAACTTGCATTGGAAACCAGCTTGGCCTGCAGCCAGGCGGTGGCTCCGTCGCGCTCGTAAACCCAACCGCGTTCGTGCAATTCCTTGGCCCGCAGCGCGGCCTCTTGCGTTTCCACCTGGATTGCCAGTTCGCGCGCCGCCGCGCTGGCCTGGGCCTGGCGGTTCCCGGTTCGGGCGTTGACCGTCACATCGGCGTCGAGGATCGAGCGGCGCGTCCAGCCCTCGACGGTCTCCGGCAGATAGGGTTTGGCCCCATCGCGCCACCGTTTCTTGCGCTCTTTCTCGGCCGCCACCGCGGCCAGTTCGACCTTGTAGAGCCCGAACCGGTCGTTGACCGTTTCGAGGTAGGCGCTGAGCGACATCTGGCCCTCGGTCTTCTTGTCTTGCTGGTAATAGTCCAGAAACATCACGACCAGAGCGCAGATGAGCGCAAACCCGACAAATCGAAGAATGCCCATCGTGCCTCCAACAGGAAAATTCCGTTTTTTCGAAATATCCTGTTGAATTCGGGCAAGTATGTGACCGGCCCTTGACGAGAACGCGTCTTGTGAGCCCGCAAAGGGCCGGATCAGAGGATCTTGCCCGGATTCATGATGTTCAGCGGGTCGAGCGCGGATTTGATCGCCCGCATGTAATCCGTCGCGGCGCCAAGCTCCCGTTCAAGATAGGGCTTCTTGCCCTGCCCGATTCCATGCTCGCCGGTGCAGGTGCCATCCATCGAGATCGCCAGTTCGTTCAGCCAGCCGACGAAGTGCTCGGCCTTGGCGACCTCCGCTTCATTCTCCATGTCGATCAGCAGAAGCGTGTGAAAGTTTCCGTCCCCCACATGCCCGACGATCGGCGCCAGAAGCCCGAGTTCGGTCGATTTGTCCTGCGCCGCGGTCACGCATTCCGCCAGGCGCGAGATCGGAACGCAGACATCCGTGGAGATTCCGCTGGCACCGGGGCGCAACTGCAGCGAGGCCCAGTACATGTCGTGCCGCGCCTGCCAGAGCTTGTTGCGTTCCTCGGTCGAGGTCGTGGCGGCGAAATCGGTGCCGCCGAATTCCTCGGCAATCGCACCGAAGGTTTCCGCCTGTTCGACCACACCTGCCTCGGAACCGTGAAATTCCAGCAGCAAGAGCGGCGTTTCCGGCAGGTCGAGCTTGGAATAGGCGTTGGCCGCCGAGACCGAGCGTTCGTCCAGCAACTCGATCCGCGCGACCGGCACACCGTATTGAATCGTCATCATCACCGCGCGGCACGCGGCATCGACCGAAGGGAAAGAGCAGCGCGCCGAGCTGATCGCCTCGGGGATGCCGTGCAGGCGCAGGGTGATCTCGGTGATGATGCCCAGCGTGCCCTCGGCCCCGATCAGCAGGCGCGTCAGGTCATAGCCGGCCGAGGATTTCTTGGCCCGCGCCCCGGTGCGAATGATCCGACCGTCCGGCATGACCGCTTCGAGGCTCAGTATGTTGTCTTTCATGGTGCCGTAGCGCACCGCGTTGGTCCCCGAGGCCCGGGTCGCCGCCATACCGCCCAAGGAGGCGTTGGCGCCCGGATCGATGGGAAAGAACAAGCCCTGATCGCGCAGGTGGATGTTCAGATCCTCGCGCGTCACGCCGGGCTGGACCACGCAGTCCAGATCCTCGGGATGAACGGCCAGGATCCGGTTCATCTGGCTCAGATCCACCGAGATCCCTCCGGCGGGGGCGTTGACGTGCCCCTCAAGGGACGTGCCCGTGCCGAAGGCGATGACGGGCACCCGGTGTTCGGCGCAAACCCGGACGATCTCGGACACCTCTTGCGTGGAATGCGGGAACACCACAGCGTCCGGCGACTGGTTCGCGATCCAGGTGGTGGTGTGGCCATGCTGTTCGCGGATCGAAGCCCCGGTCTGAAACCGGTCGCCGAACTGCTGCTTGAGAACGCCGATGACGGTCTCGATGCCGGTTTCATTGCGCGGCAGTGCCGTTGCCTGAACCATGATGCTCCTCCCTTGAACGGTAGCGGTGCCTTGCCGCTGCCAGAATTCCCCGCGGCCAAAGTGGCGGTCGGGGCTTTGACCGTGCCGGACCGCCGATCATTCGCCCAGCGCAATCCCCTCGCGGCGCGGATCGGCGCCACCCCGCAATATGTCGCCAATCGCGATGGCGTGCAGCCCCGAATTCAGGTCTCGGGCGTTCACCTCATATCCCATGGCCGTCAATGGTTCGGCCAGATCGGTGGCCCGGGTGCCCTCTTCCAGGTCATAGGTGCCGAAGCGATTGACCAGATGCGGCATCGCGACCGCCTGCTGAACGTCCATATCCCAATCGGCCCAGGCGATGATGGCGGTCGCGACATAGCCGATGATGCGGCTGCCGCCGGGCGAGCCGATGGCCAGAACCGGCGCGCCGTCCCGCAAGACGATGGTCGGGCTCATCGACGAGCGCGGCCTTTTGCCCGGCTCCGCCCGGTTCGCGACCGGCACCCCGTCGCGGTGCGAACGGAACGAGAAATCGGTCAGTTCGTTGTTGAGCAGAAAGCCGTTCGTCATCAGGCGCGAGCCGAATCCGTTCTCGATTGTCGTGGTCATCGACAGCACGTTGCCCCGCGCATCGACGATCGAGATGTGCGACGTGGACGGGAATTCGAGCGACTCGTCATCGGCCCAATTGAGCGCATGGTCGAATTCAGGATTTCCCGGCGCCACCTCGGGCAAGGCCGCATCGGTGTTCAACACGGTGCCGCGCTCGGTCAAGTAGCCGGGATCTACCAAGCCATCGACCGGGACTGGCACGAAGTCGCTGTCGGCCATGTAACGGCCGCGATCGGCAAAGGCGAGACGCGAGGCGTCGCCGATCAGGCGCCGGGCCTCGGCGTCGTCCGGGCCCAGCGCGGCCAGATCGTAGGCGTCGAGCATCCCGAGAATCTGTCCGACCGTCAGCGCGCCGGACGAAGGCGGTCCCATGCCACAGACCTGATAGATGCGGTAGGCGGCGCAGACCGGTTCGCGTTCGATGATCTGATAGAGCGCCAGATCGACGCCGGACAGCAGGCCGGGATTGCCGGGCGCGGTGCGCACGGTTCTGACGATGTCCGCCGCGATGTCGCCGCCGTAGAACCCCGCCGCTCCCTCGCGGGCCAGGGTTCTGAGCGTTTCGGCATAAGCCGGGTTCTTCATCACCGCACCCTCCGCCACCGGCACACCGCCCGGCAGGAAATAGTCGGCCGTGGCCTCGAACCGTCCCAGACGCTCCGCATCGGCCGCAACCATCGCGGCAAGGCGCGGCGAGACGGCGAATCCCTCATCCGCCAGGCGGATGCCATCCGCGAACAGGTCCGGCCAGGGCGTGCGCCCCCAACGCCGGTGCGCCTCTTCCAGCAATGCCGGTGTACCGGGCGTCCCGACCGACAGCCCGCCCACGACCGCGTCGAAGAACTTCAGCGGTTCGCCATTCTCGTCCTGGAACAGGGTCGGCGTTGCGGCGCGCGGCGCGGTTTCCCGCCCGTCCAGCGTGGTCAACCTGCCGGTCGCCGCGTCGTACCAGACCAGAAACGCACCGCCGCCCAGCCCCGACGACTGCGGTTCGACCAGCCCGAGCACCACCTGCACCGCCACCATCGCATCCGCCGCCGAACCCCCCGCGCGCAACACCTTTGCCCCGGCTTCGACAGCCAGAGGATTGGCGGCGGCGATCATCCAGTTCTCGGCTTCCACCGGCTTCCCGGCCGCCTTGGCGTCAAGCGCCGCCTGCGCCGCGGGTGTCAGCGCCGCGACCTGCCCCGCGGTCGTCGCTTCGGGCGCGACCGCATCCGCCGTTTCCTGGGCCGGCGCCGCAGCCGGACCCAGTATCCCGAGTATCCCCGCCAACACCGTCGCGCGCATCGCATCCTCCCATTTCGGCCGGTTCCGCGTCTTGCCAGAACATCCGCCGGTTCGTGAAAACCGGCTTCGACCGGCGCGGATCGAATTTACAGCATCGAGGGCACCACCTGATCCGGTGGACGGTGGCCGTCCTCGAAAGTCTTGATGTTGATGATGACCTTCTCACCCATCTCGATCCGGCCTTCCAGGGTGGCCGAACCCATATGCGGCAACAGGACCACATTCGGCATTTGCCGCAACCGCGGGTTCACGTTGACCCCGTGTTCGTACACGTCCAGACCCGCCCCCGCGATCTCGCCCGAGCGGATCATGCGCGTGAGCGCGTTCTCATCGATCACCTCGCCCCGCGACGTGTTCACGATAACGGCAGAGGGTTTCATGAGTTTCAGGCGCCGCGCGTTCATCAGGTGGAAGGTCGAGGGCGTGGACGGGCAGTTGACCGAGATCACATCCATGCGGGCCACCATCTGATCCAGGCTGTCCCAATAGGTCGCCTCCAATTCATCCTCGATTTCGGGCCGCAGGCGGCGGCGGTTGTGATAGTGCACCTGCATGCCAAAGGCCCGTGCGCGCCGCGCGACGGCCGATCCGATGCGGCCCATTCCGAGGATGCCCAGGCGCCGGCCCCCGATCCGGCCACCCAGCAGGGCCGTCGGCGCCCAGCCCGACCAGTCGCCCTTCTGCATGACGGCCAGCCCCTCGGGGATGCGCCGGGTCACGGCGAGGATCAGGGCCATGGTCATGTCGGCGGTGTCGTCGGTCAGCACACCGGGCGTGTTGGACACCAGAATCCCGCGTTGGCGGGCCGTCGATACGTCGATGTGATCCACCCCGGCCCCGTAATTCGCGATCAGGCGCAGTTGGTCTCCGGCCTGCCCCAACAGACCCGCATCGATGGAGTCGGTCACGGTCGGGACCAGCACATCGGCGCTCTTGACCGCCGCAACCAGTTCAGTCCGGGTCATCGGCGTGTCGTCCTCGCGCAGGCGCACATCGAAGAGCTCACTCAGCCGGGTTTCGACGGCTTCCGGCAACCGTCGCGTTACGACAACACTCAGACGTTCTCTTGGCACTTGGGCCCTCCCACTGCTTTGCAAACGCGCGCGCGCCATGGCATCGTGGCGCAGGATCAGGCGGGGCACAAGAACCCCATGCTGAATTGACGCAGCCTTTTTTCAAAACCAGATCAACAGGCAAGAGAGCAGGCAGGCAGTGAGGCAATCGGTACCGGTGAAACGCCATATTCTGGCGCTGTTTTCGGGTCTCGTGCTTGCAGCCGGTGTCCCGGCGGCAGGCGCTGCGGAAAAGCGCGGGCAGGTCACGAACCTGCCGTTGCCGCGATACGTGTCGATGAAGGCCAGCGAAGGCAACGTGCGGCGGGGTCCGTCGCTGACACACCGAATCGACTGGGTCTTCAAGCGCCGGGACATGCCGCTTCAGATCACCGCCGAGTACGGCAATTGGCGCAGGGTGCGGGACCGCGACGGGGCCGGAGGCTGGGTGCATTACGCCTTGCTGTCGGGGGTGCGCACGGTGCTGGTGGAGCAGGACATGATCCCGGTTCACGCGCGCCCGGATCCGAATTCGCCCGTCAACGCGCATTTTGAAATCGGGGTCGTTGCCCGCCTCGGCAGCTGCACGATCGACTGGTGCCGGATCTCGGCCGGCGGCTATCGGGGCTGGGCGCAGAAAGCGAACCTCTGGGGCGTGGACCCTGACGAGGTTCGCGACTGAACGTCGGCGGTCAGCGCGTCCGTTCGATGAACGAGATGGTCAGATCGGCCAGTTCGGCCCCCACGTCTTCCTGCAGAAAGTGACCGGCGCCGGGCAGAACCCTGTGCGGCTGGCCGGCGGCACCGGGGCAGAGTTTCTGAAAGACCTTGTCGATCCCCGCCATGATCCTGTCCTCGGCCCCGAAGGCGGTCAGCACCGGCGTGTCGAGCCCGCGGATCACCTGCCACGCCTGCCGGTTCGGTGCGGATGCCGGGTCATCCGGGCGGTCCGGCACCAGCATCGGAAACTGCCGTGCCCCGGCCTTGTAGCTTTCGTCGGGGAACGGCGCGTCATAGGCCGCGACCTCCTCATCGGTCAGTTTCGAAACGGTCCCGCCATGGACGATCCGCCCGGCCCGGAATTCGGGCGCGTCCTGGCTGTAGGCCCGCCAGGATGCAAAGGCGTCGCCCAGGGGCTGGTCGCCGGTCGGCAAGGCGGTGTTGGCCACGACGATGCCGGCAAAACGCTCGGGCATCTCGGCCCAGAGCCGCAACCCGATCAGCCCGCCCCAATCCTGGCATAGGAGCGTGATCCCCGTGAGGTCGAGCTTGCGCAGCACTTCGCCCATCCAGAACACGTGGCGCTGATAGGTGTAATCGCCCCGTTCCGCCGGCTTGTCCGACCGGCCGAACCCCACCAGATCCGGCGCCACCACGCGATTCCCCGCCGCCGTGAAACGCGGTATCATGTGACGGTAAAGATAGCTCCAGGTCGGCTCGCCATGCATCGCCAGGACCGGCGGCGCGTCGCCCGGTCCCTCGTCCAGATAGTGCACGCGCAGCGCACCCCCTTCGGTATCGTCGATGTCGAGGTAATTCGGCGCAAAGGCATAGTCCCTGAGGCCTTCGAATCGTTCGTCCGGTGTCCGCAGGATCTTCACGCGATTCCTCCCCTTACCTGGACATCCAGCCTAGCATTGACCGCCCGCATCGCTAGGGTAAACGTCGCGGCAGAACGGGAGCACAGGATGAAAGCCATCACCTACACCGCCTTCGGACCGGCGGCGGATGTTCTGACCCTCGCCCAGCTGGAACGCCCCGAGCCGGGGCCGGGGGAAGTGATCGTCGATCTTGCCTATTCCGGCGTCAATCCGTCCGACGTCAAGGCGCGCGCCGGGGCGCGGCCCGGCGTCACCAAGCCGCCCTACCCGGTCATCGTGCCGCATAGCGATGGATCGGGCGTGATTTCGGGCGTGGGCGAGGGCGTGGCCCGCGACCGGATCGGCGAACGGGTCTGGGTCTGGAACGGGCAGTGGCGCCGCGCCTTCGGCACCGCGGCCGAGCAGATCGTTCTGCCCGCGGCGCAGGCCGTTCGGCTGCCGGAGTCGGTGTCCCTGGAAACGGGCGCCGTGCTGGGAATCCCCGGCCTGACGGCCTGTCACACGGTGTTTTCCGGCGGCGATGTGGCGGGCCTGACGGTTCTGGTTCAGGGCGGCGCCGGCACGGTCGGCTTTCTCGCCGTCCAGCTTGCGAAATGGGGCGGCGCAACAGTGATCGCGACGGCTTCTCCCGAGAGCTTCGAGCGGGTGCGCGACGCGGGAGCGGATAGGGTTCTGGACTATGCGGCACCAGATCTGGCCCGGCAGATCCTCGCCGCCAATGGCGGCCGCCCGGTGGACCGCATCGTCGAGGTGGAATTCGGCCTCAATGCCGCGACCGACACCGAGGTCATCGCCGAGAACGGTCGCATCAATGCCTACGGCTCGGCCAAGGCGATGGCCCCGACCCTGCCCTTCTACCCGCTGATGTTCAAGGCGGTGACGCTGGAGATGGCGCTGATCTACCTGCTGCCGGGCGACCAGCGTGCGAAGGCGATCGAACGACTGACCCGCGCGCTCGACCAGAAGGCGCTCGAATGCCCGATCCAGGAAATCCACGATCTGGCCGACTGCGCCGCCGCTCACGCGGCGGTGGAAGCCGGCAACCGGACCGGTGCCGTGCTGGTCAGAACCGCTTCGTGACCGGGGCCGGATTTTTCCCGCGCCGGGACCGGATTTTTTTGCCATCTGGGGCCTTGAACCCGCTGCGCAAGAGTCGTAGATAGCCGCTCACCGTTGGGGTGTAGCCAAGTGGTAAGGCAACGGTTTTTGGTACCGCGTACCGTAGGTTCGAATCCTACCACCCCAGCCACTCTCCTCCCGTTATGCTGCCCACGAGAGACCGCCCCGGCATCGTGGCGCGTTGTCCGATGCTTGCCTCAGGTCTGGTGCACATAGCTGCCGGGCGCCGGCGGCAGGTTGCGGGCGTTCTTTTGCCCGCCGCCCATGTGCGGCGGGGCGACCTCGCCCGTCGAATGGGCCTTGAGCCAACCGGCCATGGCCGGCCACCACGACCCTTCGTTCACCTTGCTTTTGGCCAGCCAGTCGTCGGGCGAAACATACAGCGCGTCCGCCGGACGATGGTCCAGCCGATAGTGCCGGCGCTTGTGGCCGGGCTCGCTCAGGATGCCGCCATTGTGCCCGCCATTGGTCAGAACGAAGGTCAGATCGCCGTTGGTGAACAGCCGGATCTTGTAGACGGAGCGCCAGGGCGCGATATGGTCGGTTTCCGTCCCCACCACGAACAGCGGAACACGGATGTCCTTCAGCGCCACCACCCGGCCTTCGACGGCAAAGCGACCGGCGCTCAGCCGGTTTTCCAGAAACAGGCCACGCAGATACTCCGAATGCATCCGCGCCGGCATGCGCGTCGTGTCGTTGTTCCAGACGGTCAAATCCGTCGGCAAGTCGTCCTCACCCAGAAAATACCGGCGCACCGCGCGGGCATAGATGAGGTCTTCGGCGCGTATGGTCGTGAAGGTGCGGGTCATCTGCGGCCGGTCGAGGTAGCCCTGCAGCCACATCAGGTCTTCGACAAAGGCGACCTGGCTGTCGTCGATGAACAACAGCAGCTCGCCCGCCTCCGCGAAATCGACCTGCGCCGCCATCAGAGTGACGCTGGCCAGACGATCGTCGCCGTCGCGGCTCATCACCGCCGCGGCGATCGCCAGCAACGTGCCGCCCAGGCAGTAGCCGTTGGCGTGGATCTTCTTGCCGGGCAGGATCCGGTTCACCGCGTCGATCGCGGCCATGATGCCTTGCTTTCGATAGTCTTCGAGGCTGAGATCGGCCTGATCCGCGCTCGGATTGATCCACGAGATCATAAAGACCGTGAAGCCCTGCTCGACCAGGTAGCGCACCATCGAGTTTTCCGGTGAGAGGTCCAGTACGTAATATTTCATGATCCAGGCCGGAACGAACAGAATCGGCTCGGCCTGAACGCGGTCGGTGGTGGGCGTGTACTGGATCAGCTCGAACAGCGCGTTGCGGAACACGACCTTGCCGGGGGTGGCGGCCAGATCCTTGCCGATCTCGTAGCCGGCCGGCGCGGGTTCATGCCGCTGCGTGACGGTATGGACCAGATCTTCAACGAAATGCGCGCCGCCTTCGATCAGGTTGCGCCCACCCGTTTGCCGCGTGCGGTCGATGATCTCGGGATTCGACCAGGGAAAATTGGACGGAGAGACCAGGTCCAGCGCCTGGCGCACCTGAAACTGGGCCCGCTCGGCATCGCGCGGGGCGATTCCGGGCATCTCGTCCGTTGCCGCCTGCCACCAGTCCTGGGTCGCCAGAAACGCCTGTTGCCACAGCGCGAATGGCGCCTTGTCCCAGCCGGGCGCGGCAAAACGATGGTCCCGGGCATGTGGGCGGAACGGCGGTTCCGGCTTGGCTCCGGCCGCGAGCTTTCCGGCATGTTCCCAGAGTTTTGCCGTGTTCTGTGCCGCACGTTCCGCCAGTTCGAGTTGACGCCCCGGCGAGCGGCTCAGATGCAGGGCCCAGTCCATCCATGTGGCCATGATCGAATGGGGCGACACGCCCGCCGTCGCACGCGCCATCATCGCCCGCGTGGCACGATCCAGTTTTTCATAAGGGTGACGCGCCGGTTGCGACTCCTGTGTCGTGTCGGCTGGCCGGTTCTCGGTTTGCGGCTTCGGTGTCAACTGGTTCATCTGGCTTCTCCGATCGGGCTACGACGGTCCAACGCCGATGCGTTTCTGCACATACTGCCGACTTGGTGCGTCAAACGTGCAACGCAATGCCAACCTTCCGTTTCGCGCGGCGACGGGCGCGGACCCTCATCGCCGCTTGCGTCTTGCCGTCTCCAAAAGCATTCTCCCAGACCGGCGAGATATCCCCAAGCCCTTGTTTAGCACCATGGGCGATCAGGCGATTTGACCCGTGTCAAACACGTTGCAGGGACGCGCCTCTATGGTCGTCGCAAGTCAGTATGCGTCCCTCAACGGTGGGCTGAAACATGCCATTGTCCGTCTTCCTGTGCGGGTCCGGCGCCGCGCGATCACCGCGGGTCGCGGTCTCGACATGCCGGTTGCGCGTGTGCCAGATGCAAAGAAATGGAGCGAGACATGCCGGATGACGCCCCGGTGCGGCCCGCGACGCAGGATGTGCCGCCCCATGCGCAGGACAGTGCCGAGGCGCTGGCCGCGCTTGACACCAGTGACGGTGGGCTCTCGGCCCGCGAGGCAGCGCGCCGGCTCGTGCAGTATGGGCGCAATGAACCGCCGAGGACAGCCCGGCCGCCCGTGATCCTCCGCTTTCTGGCGCATTTCAACCATGTGCTGATCTATGTGCTCATCGGTGCGGCTGCGGTGACGTTTCTTCTGGGGCACCCGGTCGATACCGCGGTCATCCTTGCGGTCGTGCTTGCCAATGCCGTGATCGGTTTTGCCCAGGAGGGCCGGGCGGAAAAGGCGATGGAAGCGATCCACCAAATGCTCGCGCCCCGGGCCGCCGTGCTGCGCGACGGGCGGCGGATGTCGATCGACGGAGCCGAGGTGGTGCCCGGCGACATCGTACTGCTGGAAGCCGGCGACAGACCGCCCGCCGACCTGCGCCTGATCGAGGCCCACGGTTTGCAGGCGCAAGAAGCGGTGCTGACCGGCGAATCCGTTGCCGTCGAAAAGGATGTTGCGTCCGTGCCAGCCGACGTTCCCCTGGGTGACCGGCGCTGCATGGCCTTTGGCGGGACGTTGATCACCGCGGGCCAGGGGCGCGGCGTCGCGACGGCCACCGGCAGTCTGACCGAAATCGGGCGCATCAGCGGGATGCTCTCGGAAGTCGAGAAGCTCACGACGCCACTGGTGCGGCAGATGGACGAATTCGCGCGCTGGCTGACGCTGTTCATCCTCGCCGTTGCCGGCATCCTCCTGATTTTCGGCTATTTCGTGGCGGGGTACGATTTCTTCGGGCTGTTCATGGCCGTGGTCGGCCTGTCGGTGGCCGCAATCCCTGAGGGGCTGCCGGCGGTGCTCACCATCACACTGGCCATCGGGGTGCAGGCCATGGCGCGGCGCCAGGCCATCGTGCGGCGCCTGCCGGCCATCGAAACCGTCGGATCGGTTTCCGTGATCTGCACCGACAAGACCGGTACGCTCACCCGGAACGAGATGGCCGTCACCAGCGTGGCGGCGGGCGGCGTCCTCTATGATGTCGAAGCGGAAGGCTATGCACCGAAGGGCGCGCTAACCGCCGAGGGTGCCGAGATCACGGGGCCGCCACCGCCGGCGCTGCTGGAGCTGGCCACGGTCGCCGCGCGCTGCAACGATGCGGCACTGGAAGAAGAGTCCGGACTCTGGCACGTGAACGGCGATCCGATGGAAGGGGCGTTGCTGGCCCTGGCGGCCAAGGTTCATGGCTCGCTCGGCGCGGCGCGGACCCCTTGGAAACGTTGCGATGTGCTGCCGTTCGACTCGCAGAAGCGGTTCATGGCGACTCTGGACGAGCGCGAATCGGGCGCGCGCATGGTTTTCGTCAAAGGGGCTCCGGAGAAACTCTTGTCGCTGTGCAGGGTGCAGACGGACGCCAACGGAGCCACGGAACCAATTCGGATCGATGCCTGGCAAGCCGTAGAGAACGCGTTTGCCACCGCCGGTCGCCGCGTTTTGGCCTTTGCCTGCCGCCCGGCGCGCGCGGATGAGGCGCGCCTGTCCGAAGAAGGTCTGTCCGACGGCCTCGCATTCCTTGGGCTCGTCGGCCTCATCGATCCGCCGCGCACCGAGGCGATCGACGCCGTCGCCGAGTGCCAGGGCGCGGGAATCGCGGTCAAGATGATCACCGGAGACCATGCGGTGACGGCGGCCGCAATCGGCCGCGACATCGGTCTGGCCCGGACTGGCACGGTGATCACCGGGGTCCAGATCGACCAGATGGATGACGCGGCCCTGGCGGCCGCGGTTCTGGAAACCGACATCTTCGCCCGCACCAGCCCCGCGCACAAGCTGCGGCTGGTGCATGCTCTGCAATCCCATGGCCTGTCCGTCGCCATGACCGGAGACGGCGTCAACGATGCGCCTGCATTGAAACGCGCGGATGTCGGTATCGCAATGGGCCAGAAAGGGTCCGAAGCGGCCAAGGAAGCTGCCGACATCGTGCTGGCTGACGACAACTTTGCCACCATCGCCGCGGCGGTGCGCGAAGGGCGCACGGTGTTCGACAATATCAAAAAGGTGATCAGCTGGCTTCTGCCCACCAGCGGCGGCGAGGCCCTGGTGATCATCGTTGCCCTGCTTCTCGGACTGACCCTGCCGATCACGCCGATCCAGATCCTGTGGATCAATCTGATCACGGCCGTCACGCTCGGCATCGCCCTGGCTTTCGAACCGACGGAAGAAAACACCATGCACCGTCCGCCGCGTTCGCGGGATGATCCGATCCTGGGCGGTGAGCTGGTCTGGCATATCGTTCTCGTCTCGGGGCTTTTCCTGGCCGGGGTTTTTGGCATCTTCACCTACGCCACGAAGCAGGGTTATCCGCTTGCCCTCGCGCAGACCCTGGCGCTGAACACGCTTGTGGTTCTGGAAATCTTTCACCTCTTCTTCGTGCGCAACATCTACGGTACCTCGCTGACCTGGAAGGCGGTCCGGGGCACGGCCATGGTCTGGACCTGCGTTATCGCCGTCACCGCCGCGCAATTCGCGGTCACTTATGTGCCAGCCCTGCAAAACGTCTTCGGAACCGCCGCGGTATCCGTCAGGGACGGGCTCATCATCGTCGGACTGGGCGTCGGGCTGTTCGTGGTGCTCGAACTGGAAAAGCAGCTGGCGCTCACCCTGGGCGCGCGTCGCGGAACCGCGCACCGACGGGTTTGAGGCAGTTTCGGCGCAGGTGCCGTTCCATTCCCGCTAGGTGAGTGAACAGGGCGGGTTAGCAGAAACGGAACGTCCAAGCCCGGGCATCCACCTTTTGCCGGCCAACGCACAAAGCAGCCTGTCGCACGGTCGCCGGACCGGACGGTTTCCGCCCGGAGCCTCCCGATGGCCGAGAAGCGTCATGAGCGGAACACTCTGTGGTTTCTCAGAAGGTTGTTCTGATTGCCCGTTTCTTGCCTCTCCCGGCGCGCGCCGGCCGGCCTCCGACGATGGGTCTGGACACCGGGCACTGGTCTCGGGCTTCGCTGCACGACACGGGACTTGCGCCTTACTCCTTGCCGTCTGTCCGCGCCATCAGGCAGGTCAACATGGCCTGCAAATCCGGTGGAAGTTCCGTAGTTCGGTAATCCGCGCGGCCTTCGGACGAGTTCAGTTGCTCGATCCGCCGCTCCACGAGCGCAAGCGATTCACGCTGGGCCAGTTGCAGGCACGCGCGCACTTCCGGCCGCATCTCCCGTTGCAAGGACGCGGAGTCGGTGCTCTGCGCGGCGGCATTCAAGGTGAACATCCAAAAGGCCGTCAGCCCGGCCGTGGCTATGCGTGTCGTCTGGGTCATGGCAGGATCACCGTGTCGGTGCTGTCGCTGTTGTCGTCCTCGAGCAGTTCCGCCTCACCCGCGCGGATCGACGCGGCGTTTTCGACCACTGCGAAGGCCGGGTTCCCGGTCGGAACGGCGACGGCAAGGCCCCAGAACCGGATCTGGCGCGACGACCCCGGCGCGATGTCGCCGATGTCGAATTCGGCCACGGAGTCGGTGAGCGAAAGGGTTTCGATCGAGACGAGCGAACCGGTCGGGGGCAAGTCCAGAGGGAACGGCAGAAGCGTCGCCCCGCCTTCCGCGTTCAGCAGGTTCAGGCTCATCGCGTCGCTGACCCTGACATTGCCGGCAACTGCCGGCCCGGCATTGGCGACATCGACCGTGTAGAGGATGAAATGAAGCAGACGGTCGCCGAACCCCAGCGCGAAGCGCTCGGCGGACTTGGTGACGGATAGATCAACGCCGAGACCACGTTCGGTTATCTGCTCGACATCGATCGAATTCGCGCCGGTCACTGCACCATTCGGATCCAACGTCGCGACCGAATAGACAGTGGTGACGTCCAGCCGTTCGGTGCTCTGCACGACGACCCACCCCTCGTAATAGCTGCTGCCTTCGGGCAGCGCCCCGCCCAGCGCATTCAGCTCAATATCGGCGCAGTCGGTCTTGACCGCCTGATCGTAGCCCAGCTTATCCTCGCCGATCTCATGGATCCGTCCCGGGCGTTGCTCGGCCGGGGGATAGGCGAGCGCCAGCTTCTTGAACACAAGCGCCTCGTTGCCGCCGGGATTGTGGATGTTGACGGTCGTAGCATATCGCCCGGGCACCAGGCGGCCGTCCTCGGGGTCCGGCTGCGAGCCGCACACGACCTTTGCCGAATACTGCCAGGCAAAGGGCCGGATATCGATCTCGAGCTCATATTCCGCGCCCGAACCGGCGTTCAAGTCCGTGACCGCGGCATAGAACAGGCCTGGCGGAATGGTGACGATCATTTCCTCGACGCCGCCCGGCCCCCAGCCTTGACGGTCGGGGTTGAGCATCTGCAGTCCTTCGTTCAACAGGTAGACATCCAGATCGTCGGATGCCTGGGCAGCCGTGAGCCGCAAGAATACCTGGGCCCGTGTCTGGGTCTCGAAGCGGTAGAAATCCTCGATCGGATCGCCGCGCACCGCGACCATGGGCGCCTCGGTTTCCGAGACCGTTCCGACGATGGTCGTCGGCGGTGTTACGGCATGGTGCTCTGCCAGGCCGTCATTGGGTTCCACCTCGCCGACCAGACCCGAGGGGGACGGCGGGTTGAGTTCGATGGTTTCCGGCAGTGGCAGGATGTCTCCGAGAACTTGCCGGCTGTGGAATATGACGTTGGTTTGCAGCATGCCATCGACCATCACATTGCTGAACCCGATCGGCAGCCCGTCATCGTTGGACAGGCTCGGCCCATCCATGAGCTGGAAATGCAGATGCGGCCCGCTGCTGTTGCCGGAATTGCCGACCCGTCCGATCACGTCACCCTGTTCGACGCTGCAGACCTGTCCGACACCGCATGACGTGATCACTCCGAAACTGTCCGGAATGGAGCCCTGCTGCAGGTGGTAGTAATTCGAAACCGTTCCGTTCGAATGCTGGATCGAGACAAAGTTGCCCGGCGCGGGCACGCTGGCCAGCCGCGGACCGGGACGCGGATTGTCCGGCTGACTGTTGTCGAGGGCGACGATGTCGCCATCGGCGATGGCGATGACCGGCTGGCCCCAGACATAGCTGTCGGCGTTTTCCCGGTCTTCGATGATCTCGCATTCATCGTTGCGGACCCGTGACAGATTTCCGTCCTCGTCCGTCACGCCGATGTCGTAGGAGTATCGCTGGTTGTTGGACGCACTCGGAACGTTCAGGCTGTTCACGAAATGCCGATGGTGGGTCTCGACGCTGCCGAAACGCAGTTCGTGCGCGACATTGATCCGGTAGGTCAGGACGGGCGGGTCGGGGGCGGTCTCGTCATCGCCGTCGTCATCATCGTCCAGCGCGGCACACGCGGCGTCGTCGGGCAGTGACACCAGCAGGTCCGGCGGTGGATGCGGGAAGACATAGGTCGAATCGTCGTTGAAGGGGACCGGCATGAAGGTCGGTATCGGGATATTGTCGAAGGACAGCGTCCACTCGGCATCGGTATCGACTTCGCGGATGTCCAGGGCGACATCGACGCTGGCGGGCGGATCGCCCGCAAACGGCATCAGACGGTCATCGTCGGCCAGCGCCTCGTCGGGAAACGCCAGAATGACACGGGTATTCGGCGGTATCTGGGTGGCGTTCGCATCCAGAAGGCCGTCCTCGCGCAACCGCACCAGGGCGAAATTGCCTTCACCTTCGGCACTTGTGGCGCATCCGCCAAGAATGACCCGGTTGCCCGACGCGATGTCGACCGAAGTCGACCGCGTGCCCGTCTGGTCCGGGGTGTCCGGGTGTTCCAACGCCACCACACCGTCCTGACCGAAACTCTGGTCCAGCGCGCCGTTGTCAAGAAGCCGGACCGCCGCGAACAGATCCGAGGTCGAAACCGATACGACGGTTCTGCCATCGGCATCGACCGCGACATCGTTGGCGCTCACCAGACCGGCGAAACCGAAATCCCGCACCATGATGCCGGTGCCGGGTTCGGCGGGCGCCAGGGTGTCGTCGAAATCGCCGGAGGGCAGCATTCGGACGATGGCGGCCTGCGCCGAAATGCCCGCGCCCGGCGCCACGGTGCCCACGGTCACGACCCGGCCGTCGCCATCGAGCACCAGCGCAGAAGGCCACGCCCGATCGACACCCGCAAAGGCGACATCGACACGTCCGGCGGTGCCGAATCCGTCGTCCAGCGTCCCATCCGACAGGAACCGCGCGACGAACCAGGTCCGGTCCTCGAGGTCGTCGTCTTCGGTGACGATCAGTTCCTGGGGCGGGCCGAACCATCCCGCGACGTAGATGCGGTCGGCGTCGTCCAGCTCGACCGCCGTATAGGTCGACACCATGTCATCGGGCAGGAAGGTCTCGACGCTGATTTCCGCGTCATTTGAACCGACGATGCCGAGCGTCGCGCGCGGAATGTCGTCCACCTCGACATAGCCCACGGCGACGGCGCTGCCGGACAGGATCGCGATATCCGCTATTGCGCCGTTGTCCGTTTCCGGAAACAGGATCTGCGTGCCGAAAAACGGATCCACGATGCCATTCGCGTCGATCCGCATGATCGACCACCAGGACAGCAGGTCGTCCTCGGACGGAACGTCCAGCAACCATGCCTCGCCGCCGGCCCAGATATTGCCGAGCGCATCGACTTCGATGGCATTGATGCCATGGCGGATCGTCCCGTCTTCAACGATCGGGTTCGCGATCGACACCGCTTCGAGCCCGTTGCCCGAAAAGGCGTCGTCATTGTCCCCATCCTCGGAATACCGCGCCAGTAGCGAGCCGTTCGGCAACGCGCTGGGCGACAGAAACGGGATGAGCGGATCGCCGCCGTCATCGACGAACAAGGTGGAGTTGGTGCCCGAACCGCCGGCGTGCAGGACGCCATTCGAGTCGATCTCGATATCCGCGATGCACTGATCTCCCAGCGAGCCGAAATCATCAAGCCGCCCGCCGGTCTCGGCAAATGCCGGCGGCAGATCCGCTCCGGCCGAGTCCGTTCGGCTGAGTACGGCGAAGGACAGGTCGCGCTGTCCGACCGTCGCGGCAGCGACCTCCGCGCCATCCGCATCCCGGTAGGTCACGCGCGCTTCGAGCAGTTCCAGGGCTTGACTGTCGCTGGTGAAATCGAGATCGAAATTCAACCAGTTGCCGTCGAGATACGGCTCCCAGGTTCCCATGAAATTCGCGGGTGCCGCATTGTCCAGCGGTTGGACGCGCATCATCGTTTCCGAGATGCCCGAATCTGGCGGAGCATCCATGTCCTGGCCCGTCACGGCCGTCGCCATGAGTGCCGTCAACAGCGTGAATGCATTTGCGAAATCTCTAATCTGCTTAAATCGATCCAGGGCCACAATCGCACTCCTGTTCGAAAATATCTGCCACGATAATAGCATAAATTGCATTTCTTCGCACGTATTACGCCCAAAGCGCGAGTTCGACCCTACAACCGGGAGGATCCGTTTCGCGCCGAGGCGGTGCCGGAGTTTCAGGCGGCCAGTCCAAAACTCTGTTGCCCGATGCCAAGGCGCCGAGGTGCGGCCCGAATGATGAGATGGAAGGCTGCCTGTTGAATTGGTCCCTCGCGGCTGAGCCACGGCACCGGAT
>NZ_JBXWRY010000027.1:0-55386 GCF_059613135.1 Ruegeria sp. BHSB196 | reverse complement strand
CAACCCGATTTCGACTGGGTGAAACCGGATCGCCGTGGTCACGTCCATGTCGCGGTCGGCGTGGTGCACTCGGTGCAGGCGCCACAGCAGCGGCACCTTGTGGGTGATCAGATGCTGCGCCCAGATCGCGAAATCGAGGATCAGCACCGAAAGCGTGACCTCAATCCAGATGGGCCAGGCCAAAAGGTTGAACAGCCCCCAGCCGTTCCGCGCCGCATCCAGCGCCGCGCCGATTGCCAGCAAGGGCAGGCCAATCGCCATCGCGCGCAACATCAGCGTGTTGAGAACGGTGATCGACAGATTCGTGATCCAGCGCCGGGCGCGCGCGACCTTGCGGGGGCGGCGCGGAAACAGGGTTTCCGCCACCGCAAGGGCGGCGAACAGGCCCAGGAACACGCCCAGGCGGATGACGGCTTCGTACTCCATACATTCACAGTTGGGCATGTGAATGCAAACCGCAAGACCGGCGATGTCACGACTGTGTCAGTCGGGACGGATCAAAGAGCCTGCGCCATGTTCGGTATACAGTTCCAGAAGCACGGCATTGGGTACGCGCCCATCCAGTATGACCACCGCGCGTACGCCGCTGTGCAGGGCGTCGAGCGCGGTTTCCGTCTTGGGGATCATGCCGCCCGCGATGGTGCCGTCGCGGGTCATTTCGCGGATCTGACCGGCCTTGAGCTCGGTGACGACCTCGCCGGCGGCGTTCTTGACGCCCGAGACATCTGTCAGCAACAAAAGCCGATCCGCCTTGAGCGCCGCGGCGATCGCACCGGCGGCGGTGTCGCCATTGACGTTGAAAGTCTCCCCATTGCGGCCGGCACCCAGGGGCGCGATCACGGGGATCACGTCATGCCCGAACAGATCGTGCAGCAGCTTGGGGTTCATCTGGGACGGGGTGCCGACAAACCCAAGCGACGCATCGGTCTGTTCGCAGATCATCATGTTGGCGTCCTTGCCGGACAGTCCCACGGCCACTCCGCCCTGGGCATTGATCGCCTGCACGATCCGCTTGTTGACGACGCCGGACAGGACCATTTCGACGACCTCGACGGTGGCCTGATCCGTCACCCGCTTGCCGTTCACAAAGTCCGACCGGATGTCAAGCTTGGCCAGCATCGCGTTTATCATCGGCCCGCCACCATGGACGATCACCGGGTTCACCCCCACATGCCGCATCAGCACCACGTCGCGCGCAAAGCTCTCCATCGCTTCGTCGCTGCCCATGGCGTGACCGCCCAGCTTGATGACGACGATGGCCCCGTCGTAACGCTGCAGATAGGGCAAGGCGCTGTTCAATGTGGCGGCGGTTGCGATCCAATCCCGATTCATGACCTGTTTCTTCATGGAAGTGTCCCTTTGACGCTCCGTGTTAGGGCCTTTGCGCAGGGCTGCCAAGCCTTCCCGGTGCGAAATGCGGCCGGACGACCACTATTGCAGACCGGCAATGATGGCCCGCAAGGTCGGGATTCCATCGCCTTTTTCGGATGAGGTCAGAACGATCTCGGGAAAGGCGGCGGGGTGCCTGGCCAGGGCCGTACGGACCTGGGCCAGAACCTTGTCCCGATCCTTGGCCTTGACCTTGTCCGCCTTGGTCAGGACGCATTGAAAAGTCACCGCGCTGCTGTCCAGCAGGGCCATGATCTCGTCATCGACCGGTTTGACCCCATGGCGCGCGTCGATGAGCACGAAGGCACGGCGCAGGGTCGGGCGACCGCTCAGATACTGCCTCAGCAGCTTTTGCCACTTTTCCACGACCTTGACGGGGGCGTTGGCATAGCCATAGCCGGGCAGGTCCACCAGATAGAGGTCCGGGCCCTGCGTGAAGTAGTTGATTTCCTGTGTCCGCCCCGGCGTATTCGATGCGCGGGCAAGCCCCCGCGTGCCGGTCAGCGCATTGATCAGGGTGGACTTGCCCACATTCGAGCGGCCCGCGAAACACACTTCGAGCCGGTCGGGCGCGGGCAGGCCGGACATGGCGACGACGCCCTTCACGAAGTCCGATGGCCCCGCAAACAGCTTGCGCCCGGCCTCGAGCGCGTGCGGATCGGGTTCGGCGGCGACCGGGAAGGGCAGGGGTGTCATAGCGGCTCGACCCTGTCGCCGGTCCGGATGGTCCCGCCGCGGATGACTTGGGCGCGCACACTGAAGTCGCGGTGTCCCCATGTCTCCAGAACGCCCAACGTGTCGGTGTCGCGCCTGCCGGTCTCGGGGTTTGCGGTCGTTGCCGCGCAGCGGTCGGTGCGTTCGCGGATGAGGAATACGGCATCGCCGATCTGTACCTTGCGGCCCAGCCAATCGAACTCTTCCCAGGGCGCGAATCCGTCGAACCAGACGTTGCCGCGCCAGCGGGCGATCGACAGGTCGCGCCCGAGCCTCTGCGCCACCGCCCGGTGCGAGGACATGTTGCACAGCGTGACGGAGGGAAAGTCGCTGTCGGTCATTCCGCGTCCCGGCACGCGGACGATGCGGGCGGGCGCGGCGCGGTCCGCGGGCATCAACGGGCGCACCCAATCCAGAAACGCCGCCTGGTCGCTGTCCGGCCGGAATACAAGATCCGGCCTGCGGGGATGGCTCAACGTGACCGTTTCGCCGTCGAGACGCGCCGAGATGGCCATGAGTTCCGGTGCCTTGGCGACACGGGTGAAATGGACGCAGGGCACCCATTCCGTTCCGTCGGCACCGGACTTTTCATGCGCAACCGCCCAAACGCGGTCTCCGGGCATGGTCTGCCCGGAGTTCAAGGTCACTTCCTCAAGGGCTTCGCGGCCATGGCTCTTGATCGGATACCGCCAGAGGCTCGTGACCCGCTGGTTCATTTCTTGTCCGTTTTCGGCGTGCGTTTGAAGCCTGACTTGATGTTGCCGAACACGTCCGGCGAATAGCCGTGGCTGCGCATTATCAGGTATTGCTGGATGAACGTGATCGTGTTGTTGGCGATCCAGTACACCACCAGGCCGCTGGCAAAGCTGCCGAGCATGAACATGAACACCCAGGGCAACCAGGCAAAGATCATCGCCTGGGTCGGGTCGGTCGGCGCCGGGTTCAGCTTTTGCTGCAGCCACATCGAGATGCCCAGCAGCAGCGGCAGAATGCCGATGAAGATGGTGGCCATGAGCGTGCCGGGCTCGGGTCCGGCCCAGGGCAGCCAGCCGAAGAAGTTCATGATCGAGGTCGGGTCGGGGGCGCTCAGATCCTGGAACGGACCGAACCAGGGCGCGTGGCGCAGTTCGATCGTGACGAAGATCACCTTGTAGAGCGAGAAGAAGATCGGGATCTGCAGAAGGATGGGCAAACAGCCTGCGGCCGGATTGACCTTCTCCTTCTTGTAGAGTTCCATCATGCCCTGCTGCATCTTCTGACGGTCGTCGCCGGCGGCTTCCTTCAGGGCCTCCATCTGCGGCTGCAATTCCTTCATCTTGGCCATCGAGACATAGGATTTCAGCGCCAGCGGGAACAGGATCGCCTTGATGATCAGAGTCAGGCCGATGATGGACCAGCCCATGTTGCCGATCAGCACGTTGATATTGTGCAGCAGCCAGAAGATCGGCTTGGTCAGGAAGAAGAACCAGCCCCAGTCGATGCTGTCGATGAATCTCTGAACGCCCTGCGACTGGTATTCGCGGATGGTTTCCCATTCCTTGGCGCCGGCAAACAGGCGCGTTTCGACCTGCGCGGTCTCACCCGGGGCAACGGTCAACGTCGGCAGCACGGCTTCCGTCTGATAGATACCGCGGCGCTGGTCAAACTTTGCTGCGGCCTTGAAGGCAGAGCCCGGCTCCGGGATCAGCGTGGACATCCAGTAGTGGTCCGTGAACCCGATCCAGCCGTTCTCCTTGACCTGAAGAACCTCGGCCTGCGCACGCTCGTTCGGATCGATGTCGAAATCGCGCATGTCGCCGTAATCGATTTCGGTCAGGGTGCCGTCGGCCATCGCGATGACACCTTCATGCAGGATGAAGAAGTTCTTCAGCCCCGGCAGGTCCGCGTCTTCCCCGATGCCGTGCCGGGCCAGGATGCCATAGGGCGCCATGCCGACTTCGGCCTGCGAGGCGTTCTCGACCGATTGCGTGACGGTGAACATGTAATTGTCGTCCACCGAGATGGTGCGGCGGAAGGTCAACCCGTTGCCGTTGTCCCACACCAGCGTCACGGCGCTGTCCACGCCGAGGGCGTCTCCGGATTCCAGTTGCCACAAGGTGTTCGGGCCCGGTACGTCCGCGCCGGTCAGCCCCGCGCCAGGTGCCCAGCCATACAGCGCGTAATAGGCCGACTGCGACCCGACAGGTGACAGCAGATCGACGATCGGGGAATCCTTGGCCAGCGTGACCCGATAGTCCTTGAGCGACAGCTCGTCGATCCGGCCGCCGGACAGCGACAGGCTGCCGGTCAGGCGCGGGGTGTCGATCTTGACCCGAGGGGCCTGTGCGTCGGGCTGAGCCTCGGCCGCCACGTCGGAGGCCGGTGCGGCGCCGTCGGTGCTTGCAGCCGTCGGAGTCTGAACCACATCGCCTTCGGTCGCGCTGATCGCCGTATCCTCGGTAGGGGATTCGGGTTCCGGCGGGGGGAACAGCACGAACCAGACCAGAATCACGAGAAAGCTGAGCACGGTTGCGAGGATGAGGTTCTTGTTCTGATCGTCCATCGGGGACAGCCACCTTGTGCTTTGATTGACACCGGTGGGTTCAACAGAGTGCAGCCCAAAAGGTCAAGCAGATTCGCCCTCAATTCGCCGGGTAATCGGGCTCGATCCGCCGCGCTGGCGCGTGTTTCACTGGGTTTTTCGACCGATTGTCGGCGTCTGCGGCAGCTTTGCGTCATGGGCCTTGATCCAGTCGAGCGTCTGATCGAAGGGCATCGGCCGGCCGATTTCGTATCCCTGCACATGGCCACATCCCAACTGCGCCAGAAGCGAATGCTCGCCGGCGGTCTCCACCCCTTCGCCAAGCGTTTCCAGATTCAGCTGCTCGGCCATGGACAGCACGGCGGTCAGCAGTCGCCGCTGCGCCGGATCGCGATCCGATCTGGTGACGAAGGACCGGTCGATCTTGATGCGCGAAACGCGGAACCGTTTCAGGGATGCGATCGATGCATGGCCGGTGCCGAAGTCGTCAAGATCGATCCAGCAGCCCAGACCGTTCAGCGCCGCGACATTGCGGCTGACCATGTCGTCGGGCCTGTGGCAGATCACGGTCTCCAGAACCTCGATGGCCAGACGGTCCGGTGTCAGGTCCAGGCAATCCAGTTCCCAGCGGATCCGGTCCACGAGACCGGGATTGCGCAATTCTTCGGACGAAAAGTTGACCCCGACGCGCGGCACTTTCACCGCCGCCCGGTCCCAGGCCGTCAGCGCCGTCAGCGCCTGTTGCAGGATGACCTGACCCAATCGCTCCATCAGACCGGCCTCTTCGGCAATCGGCAGGAACGTGTCCGGCGCAAGCACACCAAGCGTCGGATGCTCCCACCGGGCAAGTGCCTCAAACCCGGTCAGCGCACCGGAATCGGTCGATATCTGCGGCTGGAACCAGGGCACGACTTGACCGCCTTCCAGCGCACGCCGGAATTCCAGACGCAGATCGCCGGGAGTGTGGATCTTGCTGCGGGCGTGGCTCGAATACGCGCGGATCGATGACCGACCGTATTGCCTGGCCTCGTTCAATGCGGCCATCGAAGCGCCGATCCAGTCATCGACACCGGCCCCGGGCGCGCGCCGATCCAGGCAGAATCCCAGAGAGCATGAGACATAAAGCGTGGCGCCATCCAGCGACACCGGATCTTCCACGGCGCTCTGGATGCGCCCGGACAGCTGGATGCACAATTCCAGATCCAGCTCGTCGGCTGCGGACAGGCAGACGCCGAAGCGATCATTCGCCAGCCGCGCGACGATGTCGCCGGCTCGAACCGCCGCCCGAATGCGCTCTCCGCTGCGCCGGACGATCAGGTCCGCAGCCGCGGCGCCGTGACGCTCCTCGATCCTGTCCAATTCGTCCAGCGCGATCATGAAACACGCGGATTGTCGCCCGGATTGTCGCAGTTCGGCCAGCAGTTCCGACACCCTGTCACGGAACTCCCCGCGCTGCATCAAGCCCGTGACGCTGTCCCGCGCAATCGTTGGAGACGGCGGCCATCGTTTCAGGGCCCCGGCAAAGGCGAACAGCAATGGCAGTCCCAGAGATGTCAGCAGCAGGGCCAACTCACCCCCCAGCCAAAACGCCCCGAGGGTCATCGCAGGGATGAAGGCGAGAATCGGCGGACCGGTCAAAACCGGCACGATCTGGTGGCAAAGTTGGTTCAGCAGAGGGTGATTCCGCATCGGTCTCTTCAGCATCCGGCCCGCGCATCATGCGCGCTCGCCGAGCCTAGAAAACCTCTCTGAGTGAGACGTTAACGCAGCCGCGGAATTTCGTCCGAACTTTCGTCGCCAGCGCCGGCGGCCAGCGCCAAGCCTTGAAAGTCGAACAGTTTGGGGTCCAGCAAGTGCGAGGGACGGGCATTGGTCAGCGCCCGAAACATCACCTGGCGGCGCCCCGGCATGTTCCTTTCCCATTGATCGAGAATGCGTTTCACCTGCTGACGCTGCAGCCCGTCCTGGCTGCCGCACAGGTCGCAGGGAATGATCGGATAATCCATCGCCGCCGCAAATTTCTCGCAATCCGCCTCGGCCACATGCGCCAGCGGGCGGTAGACGAACAGATCCCCCTCTTCGTTCACCAGCTTGGGCGGCATCGTCGCAAGGCGGCCGCCATGAAAGAGGTTCATGAAGAAGGTTTCGAGTATGTCGTCGCGGTGATGTCCGAGCACCACGGCCGTACACCCTTCTTCCCGCGCGATCCGATAGAGATTGCCGCGCCGGAGACGAGAGCAGAGCGCGCAATACGTCCGGCCCTGCGGCACCTTGTCGACAACGATTGAATAGGTGTCCTGATACTCGATCCGATGTGGCACGCCCATGCGCTGCAGAAACTCGGGAAGAACGGTCGCGGGAAACCCGGGCTGTCCCTGGTCGAGGTTGCAGGCCAGCAAGTCCACAGGCAGCAGGCCCCGCCATTTCAGCTCATATAGAACCGCCAGCAATGTATAGCTGTCCTTGCCCCCGGACAGGCAAACAAGCCATTTCGCGCCGCGTTCGACCATCCCGTATTGTTCGATCGCTTCGCGGGTCTGCCTCACGATGCGTTTGCGCAGCTTCTTGAATTCGGTGGTCGTGGGCGCACCGGCCAGAAGCGGATGGATTTCTTCGGCTTCGTCGAACATGGTTGGCGTCTACAGTCTTTGCCGCAACCGGGCAAGTGACCCATTTCCCCGACATCGCGCACGAACGCTTCCCTGAATTCCCGATTGTCCATAATGTGCGCCTTCGGCGCGCTCCTTTGATTTTGTTGAGGGACGCTGTCCCTCAAACTCCCTGGGGTACTTCAAACCAGAAAGAAGCCGGAAGCGGACAAACCGGCTTCTTTCTGGTCAAAAATACCCCGGGGTGAATTGCCCGAAGGGCAAGAGGGGCAGAGCCCCTCCGTCGGAGGCTCCGCCGGCTGCCCGAAACCAGCGTCGGGTGCACTATGGTGCGGCCACAAGAAGCGGTTCCGCTGCATGCAGCATGGAGTCAGGCAGGTTCCAGGCGCTCCAGGATCGCGCCGACATCCGCCATGGCCATCGAGCCGCTGATCCTGCCTCCTTCACCGGCTATGCGGGTTGCGACAAAGGCATCGGCCACGGCCGCAGGCGCTTGGCGGAGCAGAAGCGAGGCAGTCAGCAAGAGCGCGGTTCGTTCCGCGAACCAGCGTGCCTCGCCCTCCGGCGGCAGGGCAGGCCATCGGGCTTCGTGCGCCTGCAGGGCGGCATCGTATCGCGCATCCGCGCCCAGACTGCTTCGGAGTTCGGCCCTCAAGACTTCCGCAGCGAGCGGATCTCGGTCCAGGCTTCGCAGGATGTCCAGGCAGATCACGTTCCCGGACCCTTCCCAGATACCGTTCAGCGGCGCCTCGCGGTACAGCAGGGGCAAGGGAGTATCCTCGACGTAGCCCATCCCCCCCAGGATCTCCATCGCTTCGGCCGTTACGACCGGGCAGCGTTTGTTTGACAGAAACTTGGCCAGTGCGACGCCGATCCGGGCAAAAGCCTTCTCCTCGGGCGTATCTAAGTCAAAGGCCCGTGCGACGCGTAACCCGAGGGGCACCGCGCCTTCCCAGTCCAGCACGAGATCGGCCAGCACCGCTCGCATCAGGGGCTGGTCGATCAGCCTCCGCTGGAACGCGCTGCGATGGTTGGTCCAATGATGTGCCTCGGTCAGGGCCGCGCGCATCAGTCCGGCCGGCGCCATCGCCGTGTCCAGCCGGGTGTGGTGGACCATTTCGAGGATCGTGCGGATACCGGCCCCCTCGTCGCCGAGTTGCCAGGCCAGGGCGTCGTGAAACTCGACCTCGGCCGATGCGTTGGCCTTGTTTCCGAGCTTGTCCTTGAGCCGCATGATGTGGATCGCGTTGAGCTCGTCATCCAGCCACCGGGGCAGCAGGAAACAGGTCAGCCCGCCGGGAGCTTGCGCCAGCGTCAGGAAGCCGTCCGACATCGGCGCGGAACAGAACCACTTGTGCCCGCGCAAGCGCCAAAGATCGCCATCCCGGCTGGCGATGGTCGCGTTGGCGCGCACATCCGACCCGCCCTGTTTCTCGGTCATCGCCATACCCAGTGTCGCGGACCGTTTCTTGGCGACGGGTTGGGTCGTTGGATCATAGTTGCGAGCGGTCAGTTTCGGCCGCCAGAGCCCGGCAAGGCCGGCATCGGCTTCCAGTGCCGGGACCGCGGCATAGGTCATTGTCAGGGGGCAGCAATGCCCCGGCTCCACCTGGCTGGCCAGATAGACCATCGCGGCGTGGGTCACGTGCCCGCCCGAACGTCCTTCCCAGGCGACGGCGACATAGCCGGCGGTTTGGCTGGTCTCCATCAACCGGTGATATGCAGGGTGAAAACGCACCTCGTCCAACCGCCGCCCGCCGCGGTCGAAAAGCAGCAGTTCGGGCAGGTGCCGGTTTGCATCGCGTCCGGCCTCGCGCATGTCCGCGCTGCCCAGCGTCGCCCCATAGGCCGCCAGCAGATCTGCCTGACCACCCGTGCGCTCGATTCCAGCGCGCAGGACTGGATCAGACAGCCACAGGTCGCTGTCACCACGCAGCGGCGGCTGGTTCAGAACATCATGCGTGGGCAACTGGGATCGGGCATCGGACGGCATGGCAACCTCGTTACGGATCGCGGCAACTGTCCCGCCGCCCGCACGCCCGGTCAAGGCTGACGGTCCGTCATTCACGGCCGTACCCAATCAGGATGCGTCAGTCGTTCCGGTCCGAAGGCTGCTCCGGCACCGGGTCATATCCCTGGCCGCCCAGCGGATGGCACCGGCCGATCCTGGCGATCGCAAGCCACGTTCCCTTGATCGCACCGTATTTCTCAAGGGCTTCCAACGCATAGGCCGAACAGGTGGGCTGGTACCGGCAATTGAACCCGACCCAGGGGCTGAACAGCAGCCGGTAGGCCCGTACGGGAATGGCGACGAGTTGCGCGAAGGGGGTCATGACTCCAATCTAACTTCTACGGCGCCAGTTGCAAGCGGCGCGGCGTCCATGAACAAGGGAGTTGCCAACCCAAATGAACAACCCTAGGTTGCCTTCATGAAAGTGATTTGTGCCCGATCCGCCGTGCCGGCTTACATTCGGCAGCGCAACGGTTAGGCCGCTTCGACATTCCGCAACCTGGCGGTCTCGGGGCCCCGCATGCCCGAGCCGCACCATTGACGCGAAAGGTGATTTGCATGCCCCTTGATCTGGAATTCACGGCCAGAATGGACGCCAACTGCGCCTCGTACTGGGGGGAATATGCCCGTGTTCCTGGCGGCACTTACCGTGAATTCCCCGGCGCATTGCTCATGTATTCGAAAATTCCCCTGTTTCTGTTCAACAATGTCTTTGTCTTCGGGCAGAATGTGGATGCACTCGACGACGTTCACGAGGCAGCGAGCGCGTGCATCAAAGCCGGGGGAACACCGGTGCTGTGGCGCACATGCCCTTCCGCGGCAACCGAGGATGTCAGGGCCAAGCTCGCACGCCTGGGGGTGCAGCATATCGGTGCGCAACCCGCAATGCTGGCCGATCTGGCCGAAGTTGACGTTGCCGCAGATGCCGGTGAGTTGCGGATCGAAACGGTGAAGGGTCGGGACCAGCGCCGCGATTGGGCGGCGCTGACGGCCGATGCGTTCGAGCTCGACCCGGCGGTACGAGAGGCGATGGCAAACGCCGAAGCGGAAATTCCCGACCATGCCCTGTCCGAGCAATGGCGCTATGTGGGCTACCTCGACGGAAGGCCGGTCGCGGCAAGTTCGCTGGGCATGGCCCAGGGTCTGGCCGGGGTGTTTGCCGTCGGCACGTTGCCGGACTACAGAAACCGAGGGATCGGCGCCGCGATGACCCTGCATGCGATGTCGCAAGGCCGCCAGCGTGGGGCCACCGCGTCAATTCTCCAGGCGACCGACATGGGAAAACCGGTCTACGAGCGGATCGGCTTCTCGACGGTCTATACCTACGACTTCTACCTGCAATCGTGATCGGTGCCGGCACGCATCTCGGCATCCTCGATCCGCTGGCGATGTGCCGGGCAGTCTCACGCTTCCGAACGCCCCAGGCACGCCCGCGACCAGCCAGAGGGTGAAATGAGTGCCTGCTTCTTTCTGGTCTCAAATACCCCGGGGTGAATTGCCCGAAGGGCAAGAGGGGCAGCGCCCCTGCGACCCAGGGACGGGTGCAAACCTGGGAACCCAATAAGCGTCAGGGTTTCGCCGGCCCGGTCCCGGTCTTGCCGATCCTGCGCGTGCCTTGACCGTGTATCCTGTCCAATGCGGCTTTCAGGTCGCGAAGCAGGGCTTCGAAGGGTCGATCGATCGTGGCGTTCGCGCGCCCGATCAGCACGTAATCCCAACCGGGCCTTCCTGCGGCCGGGAGCACCGCGCGGGCGGCCTCGCGCAACCGACGCTTGGCGCGGTTGCGCACGACCGCGTTGCCGACTTTTCGGGAACAGGTGAAACCGACGCGAACGCCCTGGGCCTCGCCTTCCGCGCGCCTGCGCGCTTGCAGCATCATCGATGGGGTTGCCTGTCTCAGCGCGCGCGCGGCCCTCAGAAAATCCGAGCGATGCCGCAACACGGACAAGGCGACAGGCGCGCAAACGGACGCCGCCGGGGGCGATTCCCCGGGGTGGTCAGTGCCATCCACAGGGGCCTCCGGCGGCGTCATGTTCAAAACCTGAAAGGTCGCGCGGCTTATGCGCTCAGCGACTTGCGGCCGCGGGCGCGGCGGGCGTTCAGGATCTTGCGGCCGGCCTTGGTGGCCATGCGCGCGCGGAAACCGTGGCGGCGTTTGCGAACCAGGTTCGAAGGCTGATAGGTGCGTTTCATCGCTCCGTCTCCAATCTCGTGCGGTCGGGTGCGGCGCGGATTCGCCTGCCCGTGGTGTTCGAAGCCCGTGCTGTACTGGCAAGTCAAGCGTAAGTCAAACCCCCAACGGCGGGAATCTGTCCGCCTTTGCAACAAAAAAGCCCGCGCGCGCGGCACAAGATTTCAGAATCCGGTCCGAAGGGGCGCAAACAGTCACATTTGCGGCGGGGTACATCAAGGCGGCGTGAAGGGTCTGTTGCTTTCGGACCGCTCGGCGCATCTTGAAAGCAACATGAACAAGAACGACAGCGAGCGCATGAGCGACACGACCCACATGGCACGCCGTGGGCTGGCCCGCCACATTCCACTGATTGCAATTCTGACCGTCGCCGCGATCGGGTTTTTCGCGTTCGCGGACTTTCTGAGCTTCGAGACGCTGCGCGACAATCGCGAGGCGCTGCTGGCCTGGCGGGACACGCATTACTGGACGCTCGCCTTGTCCTTTGTCGGCTTCTATGTCCTGATCGTCGCCTTTTCACTGCCGGGGGCTGCGGTGACATCGATGGCCGGTGGATTTCTGTTCGGCCTGTTCGCCGGAACCGTCTTTAATGTCTTTGCCGCGACAATCGGGGCATCGGCCATATTCCTGGCGGCGCGCTGGGGGTTGGGACGGAT
Organism: Ruegeria sp. BHSB196; assembly: GCF_059613135.1. NCBI lineage: Bacteria > Pseudomonadati > Pseudomonadota > Alphaproteobacteria > Rhodobacterales > Roseobacteraceae > Ruegeria > Ruegeria sp. BHSB196. The sequence continues at coordinate 43,295 of NZ_JBXWRY010000027.1, read as the reverse complement.
GCTGACAGAGCGCCTGGAAGCCTCGGATGGCGCGGTCGGGCGGCTCAAGGAAGGATTGCGGGAAAACGAGATCCCGGTGCTGTTTCTTCTGCGGCTGGTGCCGGTGGTTCCGTTCTTCGTCGCCAATCTTGTTCCGGCCTTGGTGGGCGTCAAATTCCGCAACTTTGTTCTGACCACGGCTCTGGGCATCATTCCGGGCGGGATCGTCTACACCTGGATCGGCGTCGGATTGGGTGGCGTGTTCGACCGGGGCGGAACGCCGGACGTGTCGCTGTTGTGGGAGCCTTTCGTGATCGGGCCTATCCTTGGTCTTTGTGCCCTGGCGGCCCTGCCCATCGTGATCCGGGCGGTCCGCGGCCGCAGGGGTGTCTGACGATGAACAGGATTAGAACCGACCTCCTGGTGATCGGCGCCGGGTCGGGCGGTTTGTCCGTTGCCGCCGGCGCCGCGCAGATGGGCGCGCAGGTGGTCCTGCTGGAAGGGCACAGGATGGGCGGCGATTGCCTCAATTTCGGTTGTGTCCCCTCCAAGGCACTGATCGCCAGCGGCAAGGCGGCACATGGACAGTCGCACAGCTCGGCCTTCGGGATTGCCGATGTGGTGCCCAAGGTGGACTATGCCGCCGCCAAGGACCATGTTCAGGATGTCATCCGGCAGATCGAACCGATGGACAGCCAGGAACGGTTCGAGGGGTTTGGTGTCCGGGTGATCCGCGAATTCGGCAGTTTCATTTCCCCCTCGGAAGTCAAGGCTGGCGATCACGTCATTTCGGCCCGCCGAACGGTCATCGCCACAGGGTCTTCGCCCTTGGTGCCGCCGATACCTGGCCTCGACACCGTTCCCTACGAAACCAACGAAACAGTTTTCGATCTGCACGACAGGCCGGAGCACCTGCTGATCATCGGCGGCGGTCCCGTCGGCCTCGAGATGGCGCAAGCCCACCTTCGTCTCGGTTGCCGGGTCACGGTCATCGAAGGGGCGAAAGCGCTTGGAAAAGACGACCCCGAAGCGGCGGCAGTCGTGCTGGATGCGCTGCGCGACGAAGGGATCGAGATCGTGGAGCAGGCCGTCGTGGCGCAGGTGCGGGGTCGGGCCGGCGCGATCGAGGTCGTCACCGAACGGGGCGACATCCACAAGGGCACGCATCTGCTGCTGGCCGTCGGACGGAAGGCGAATACCGAACGATTGAACCTGGATGCGGCCGGCATCGAAACGACGGCGACCGGGGTCCGGGTGGATGCATCGCTGCGCACCACGAACCGCAAGGTCTATGCCATCGGGGACGTGGCCGGGGGTCTGCAATTCACCCATGTGGCCGGGTACCAGGCCGGCGTCGTCATACGTTCGGCCCTGTTCGGCCTGCCGTCGAAGGCGGGAACGGCGCATATTCCCTGGGCCACCTATACCGATCCGGAATTGGCGCAGGCCGGATTGACCGAAGCGCAGGCGCGGGCGGAGCACGGCGCCAGGCTGGAGGTTGCGCGCTTCGACTACCATCACAACGACCGCGCCGTGGCCGAGCGCAGGACCACCGGCTTTGTCAAGGTCATGGTCGTCAAGGGCCGCCCGGTGGGGGCCACAATCGTGGGGCACCAGGCCGGCGAACTGATCAACTTGTGGTCGCTGGCACTCGCCAATAATCTGAAGATGAGCCAGATTGCCGCGATGGTATCTCCCTATCCGACGATCGGAGAGCTTAACAAACGTGTTGCGGGTGCTTATTTCTCGCCAAGGCTGTTTGAGAATCAAGTGGTTAAACGGGTGGTCAGGTTCGTCCAGCACTGGGTTCCCTGACCGGAAAAGGAGCGCATGCTGAATTCGCTGTCAGGCCGGTTTCTGATCCTGACCACGGTCTTCGTGATGTTGGCCGAAGTGCTGATTTTCGTTCCCTCCATCGCGCGATTTCGCGAGGACTACCTGTTGAACCGGCTGGAACGGGCGCAGATCGCGTCGCTGGCGCTCTTGGCGGACGACATGCTGACCGACGAGCTGGAAGCGGAACTGCTGGAAAACGCCGGCGTGTTCAACGTGGTGCTGCGGCGCGATGAAATGCGGCAGCTCATGCTGTCTTCGCCCATCCCCGAACAGGTTGCTGACACCTACGATCTGCGTCTGGCGACGCCGTGGATCCTGATCCGGGATGCGCTTGCGCGGCTGGCCGAACCGGAAAACGAGGTCATCCGGGTGATCGGCGAACCGGTTCGCGAGGCCGGGCTGCTGATCGAGGTCACGATGGAAACCGCGCCCATGCGGATGGCCATGCTCGACTATGGCGTGCGCATCTTCTGGCTGTCGCTGGTGATCTCGGTGATCACCGCCTCTTTCCTGTTCCTTGCGGTTCGCGCCTTCATCGTCCGTCCGATCAAGGGCGTGGTGGGCTATATGCAACGCTATGCGCGCGCGCCCGAAGATGCGCGCGGCATCATCCAGCCCCGCGCCGGCGTAACCGAGTTGCGCGAGGCGGAAGAGGCGTTGCAGATGCTGCAGACGCAGATGACCCACGCACTCAAGCAACGGGAGAGGCTGGCGCAGCTGGGCGGGGCGGTCGCCAAGGTCAGCCACGATCTGCGCAACATTCTGACATCGGCCCAACTGTTCACGGACCGGATCGAGGCGAGCGAGGATCCCCTGGTGCGGCGCATGGCGCCAAAGCTGGTGAATTCGATCACACGGGCGGTGTCCTTGTGCGAAAGCACCCTGGCCTTTGGCCGCGCGGAAGAACCCGCCCCGACACTGACGATGGTGCGGGTTCACGACGTGGCGGCGGACGTGGTGGCGAGCGAACGGCTGGCGGTGGAAGAGGGCTGCATCGAGATCACCAACGATGTGCCGCGCGACCTGGTGATCCGCGCCGATCCCGAACAGATGTTCCGCGTCATCATGAACCTTGTCCGCAACGCCCGTCAGGCGATCGAGGCGTCGGGCCGACCCGGAACGATCACGGTCGCGGCCTGCGAACATGACACCGATTGGTGCATCGAAGTGCGCGACACCGGCCCGGGGCTGCCCGCCAAGGCACAGGAAAACCTGTTCACCCCGTTTCAGGGCGGCGTGCGCAAGGGCGGATCGGGTCTGGGACTTGCGATTTCGTCGGAAATCATTCGCGGTCACGGGGGCGAACTGGTTCTCAAAGGCACGGGACCGGACGGAACGACCTTTGAAATAAGGCTTCCACGCGGCGACGGGACTTTTTGAGCGATTTTTCAAGATTCGGGTTGCGCCCTATTGGCGCTGGGTCTAAATAGCCCTTCACCAAGCGGACCGATAGCTCAGCTGGATAGAGTACTTGACTACGAATCAAGGGGTCGGGGGTTCGAATCCTCCTCGGTCCGCCACTTGGCAAAAAGGCTCGGGCGAAATCGCCTGGGCCTTTTGTCTTTGGTACGGTTGCGTGTTGATGGCGACGTGTTGACCCAGCAATATCACCAGATGACAGAACGATATCCTGAGCCCAGATTCCGATTGCGCATCGTGTTCGGACCCGGAGAGATGATCGGGCCCGGAAAGGCCGATTTGCTGGATCAGATCTCCCGGACCGGATCGATCGCGGCGGCCGGGCGCGAGATGGGGATGAGCTACAAACGCGCCTGGCAACTGGTGGAAACGATGAACGAGATGTTCGCCGAACCGGTCGTGCTCAGCACGCGGGGCGGGGCCAGTCGTGGCGGGGCGGAGTTGACCGAAACCGGGCGAGAGGTTCTGTCGGCATATCGTTCGCTGGAATCCGAGGCGCGTACTGCGGCCGAACCGGGAATAGCCGAATTGCAGGCCATGCTGGCACCGCGCGGGTCGCAAAAATAGGGCTTGCCTGTATGGGAACTCCCCGATATTTCCGAAGAAACATAACGAGATCCGATTTGTGCCCATGCTCCGTATCTGCGCCGCAGCTTGTAGTCTGTTTGCCGTGCTGGCCGCGCCCGTCGTTGCAAGCGCCGGGGAGGTTCTGGTCTTTGCCGCCTCCAGTCTCAAGACCGCGCTTGGAGAGATCGTAGTTGAATACAAGGCAAACAAGGGCCAGGAGGTCGTGGTGTCCTATGCCGCGTCTTCGGTTCTGGCCCGGCAGATCCAACTTGGCGCGCCTGCCGATGTCTTCATTTCCGCAAGTGCCGAATGGATGGACGTTCTGGAAGCCGGGGGCTTGATCGACCCCGACTCCCGGGTCGATCTGCTGGGAAACAGCCTGGTGCTGATCGGCGCCCCGTCGGGAGAGGCGCCGGTCGAAATCGGGGCGGGTTTCGATCTGTTGGAACGCCTGGGCGAGGGCCGGCTTGCCATGGCGTTGGTGGATGCGGTTCCGGCCGGGGTATACGGCAAGGCGGCGCTTGAGAATCTGGGGCTGTGGGAGGCCGTCGCCGATCGCGTCGCGCAGGCGGACAATGTGCGTGCCGCCCTTGCTCTGGTGGCCTCCGGCGCTGCGCCCTTGGGGGTTGTCTATGCCTCTGACGCGCAGGCGGAAGAGGCTGTTCAGGTCGTGGGTCGTTTCCCGGCGAATACCCACCCGAAAATCCTTTATCCGGCGGCCGTGACGGCAAAGGGCGGCGCGGCGGCGCGAAGCCTGTTGAACCATCTGCAAGGCGAGACCGCGCGCCGTGTGTTCCGAGAGCAGGGGTTCACCCTGCCGGGCGAATAGGACATGGGCTGGCTCGGGCCGGAGGAGCTGGCGGCATTGCAGCTGTCGCTGCGCGTGTCGTTCTGGGCAACGCTGGTCGCGCTGCCCTTTGGTGTCTTTGTCGCTTATGCCCTGGCGCGCTGGCGGTTTCCGGGGCGGCAGCTAGTCAACGGTTTGGTGCATCTTCCACTGATCCTTCCGCCGGTCGTCACCGGCTACCTGCTGCTATTGACCTTCAACACCCAGGCACCGGTCGGGGAGTTTCTGGAGCGGATGGGGGTCGTGTTCGCGTTTCGCTGGACGGGTGCAGCCCTGGCCGCCGGAATCATGGCCTTTCCCTTGATGGTTCGGGCCATACGCCTGTCGATCGAGGCCGTCGATCCCAAGCTGGAACAAGCGGGCGCCACGCTCGGCGCGTCCCGGCCAATGGTGTTTGCCACGGTGACGCTTCCGATGATCATGCCGGGGATCATCGCGGGCGCCATACTCGCCTTTGCCAAGGCGATGGGCGAGTTCGGTGCGACGATCACCTTCGTGTCGAACATACCCGGACAGACCCAGACCCTGCCTTCGGCTGTCTACGCCTTCTTGCAGGTGCCGGGCGGCGAACCCGCGGCCATGCGGCTGGTCGTCGTTTCGATCATCGTGGCCATGGGTGCCTTGCTGTTGTCGGAATATGTCGGTCGACGGATCGCGACACGGGTGGCCGGGGCATGAGCCTGTCCGTCCGCATCGCCCACAAGCTTCCCGAGATGGAGCTGGACGTAGCCTTCGATGCGCCGCCGGGCGTGACGGTGCTGTTCGGACGCTCGGGATCGGGCAAGACGACCGTCGTCAATGCGGTGGCCGGGTTGCTCAGACCGGATGCCGGCCGGGTCGCGGTCGGAGACTGGGTGCTGTTCGATACGGATCGGGGCCATTGGCTGCCGCCGCATCGGCGAAGGCTGGGCTACATTTTTCAGGAAGGCCGGTTGTTTCCGCATCTTTCGGTACGTCAGAATCTCGCCTATGGGCGCTGGTTTGCGCCGCGTGGCGCGCGTCGCGAAGACGAAGACCGCGTGATCGACATGCTGGGCATCGGACATCTTCTGGAACGTCGGCCGGCCCGGCTGTCAGGCGGGGAAAAGCAACGGGTCGCCATCGGTCGCGCCTTGCTGGCAAGCCCCCGCATGATCCTTGCTGACGAACCGCTCGCGGCGCTGGACGATGCCCGAAAGGCCGAGATCCTGCCCTATTTCGAACGGTTGCGGGACGAAATCTCGATTCCGATCCTTTACGTGACCCATTCCGCCGCCGAAGTGGCCCGGCTCGCCACGTCGGTTGTTGCCTTGCAGGATGGCAAGGTTGCCCGGCACGGACCCGCGGCAGAGGTGCTGTCGGATCCCGAGGTCGCGCCAGCAGGAATCCGGGCCGTCGGCGCCGTGTTGCGCGCGCGGGTTCTGGCCCATCACGCGGACGGCCTGACCGAATTGGAAGCCGGACATGACCGGTTGTTCCTGCCGCGAGTTCCGCATCGCGTCGGCGAGTTCCTTCGCGTCAGGATCGCCGCGCAGGAGGTCATTCTGTCCAACCGCCGGCCCGAAGGGTTGTCGGCGCTGAATGTTCTGAAGGGTACGGTATCGGGCATCCGGTCCGGAGAAGGGCCGGGTGCGATCGTTTCGGTCCGGACCGAGGCGGGGACGGTTCTGGCCCGTGTCACGCGCCGCTCGGCGTCCGCGCTGGGCCTTGCGGTCGGGGTCGAATGCCACGCCATCGTCAAGACGGTGGCCATCGCGCCCGAAGACGTCGGTGGCCGTCTCGGGAGCGGCGCGGGGTGACTGCGTTGCCGCTGGGTGCCAACCCCTGCGGTCAGACCAGCGCGGCCGCCTCGAAATCGCGCAGGATCATCCGGGCGGCCGTGCCGAATCCTGCCTTGGAGGTGTTCCCGCGATCGGAAAAGATGACGGCCAACTCCTGCAGGCCGTCCGACGACATCGTCTGCAACGCCTCCTCGCCGAGAAACAGGCTTTCCGCACGCGCGCCGTCGGCAACGAGGATCTCGTGGTCATCCAGCAGAATGTGATAGTACGCGACCGGCTCCGTCGGGTCTTCGATCGAGATGCCGGGCCAGGAACACAGCGACTTGGCGGCGACCAGCACTTCGTCCGATCCGAAGAAAAGCTCGACCTTGGGGCCGGATATCAGGATCCGATGCTGTTGCGAGACAAGCAAGTCCCGTTTCGGCGTGCCCGGCCCAAGGCTCCCGGCCCGGATGCGGACCGGGCGAAGCGCGGCGTTTTGCCGTTGTTGCGCGGCGCTGATCCGGCTGCCTTCGATCCATCGGATGGGTCTAAGGCCGTGATCCACTGTCGCCACAAGGTCGCCGATTCCCAGCCGCTCGATGGGCTTGGCCCCTGCATCGGTTTCGATCAGGGTTCCAGCCGCGAAACACACCCCCTCGATATCGATGGTGATGGTTTGCGTGGCCGTGTCCGTGAAGGGGCCGAGTGGGCCGTCGAAAAACGCAGTGACCGTCACCTCGAAGGTATCCTGAACCAGTTCCCCATCGTCCAGCGCGTCGAACTCGGCGGGATCGACCGTATAGGTCCATTCGCCGGTATCCGGGTCGATCGAGGCCGTGCCCAGACCGGGATCGGTGGAGATTTCCCAAAGCGCGCCTTGGAACGTACCGATCACCGAGTTTGCCTCGACATCCAGGTCCCCGGTGGCCATGTTCGGCGGGTTGCCGGTCACAAAGCCGGTGGTATCTCCGGTAATGACGGTTGAAACCATGCTAGAGCCCTTCCGTTTTCAATTGCCGCTCGAAGTCTCTGGGACGATACAGGCGCATATGCACGCTACCTTCGGCATCGCGCGTCCACTCGACGATACGTTTGTTGTCCAGATCGCTGTCCATCCGGTTGGTGCGCACGCGCGGGTGCGGGATGTCGCGTTTGAGAATCTCGACCATCTGCCGGGTCTGGCCGAACGGCGCCACGAGGTCGATGATCCAGAACGAGGAGCCGCTGGCAAAATCCCTGTCCTCCAACGGCTTGTCCTGAATGGCATACCTGTGTTCGGCCTCGGGGTTCAATCCAGCAAAGGTGACGAAACCGCGCGGGAATCCGTTTTGCCGAAAGATGTGGTACTGACCAAGCCGCAGCGGGGTTTCGAAGGCATAGAGCACCTGGCCCAGCGTTCGCGATCTGTGCCGCGCCGTGAGCGAGGCCAAATAGAACATCACGCCGAAATCCGCATATGTCTGGGGCGTAAGGTCGAACCAGCCCTCGGGAAACTTCTGCGACACGTATTCCTTGCTCACTCCTCTGACCCGGCATCACAATAACGTGGATCGCCTCCGAAGTGGTGATTTTCCGGATACACTGACGAACAATCGCGTTAGGCTTCGCCCATATCGCATGGATGGGCGGCATGTGGCCGAAGCGAACGCCAGCCTGACCTCAGCGCATCCGCGCAGTCATGTGATCGCATTTGAATGGCCCAAGGCTTTGCGTCGTGGAGAATCGAGGTGGCGAACCTATCTCAACCCAAGATGGCCAGCATTTCAGGAGATCCGAATGAAAGGCATTGTGAAGATAGCGATTTTTTCCGCGTTGATCGTCGCACCGGGCCTTGCGCAGGCGTTCCGCGCCTGGAACCGCGCGGACGTGACGCCGATCGGTGACGGCGTCTTTGAGGTCGTGAACTACTTCGGCTCGGTGCCGAGGGACTATTGGTGCGGCGCGGGTGACTATGGAATTCGCGAGCTGCGCCTGAAAGGATCCGAGCGTATCTATCTTTGGAAAGCGGTCGGGCCCTCGGTGTCGCAACCCGGAAAGAAAGGCGTACAGTTCTCGCTGAACGCGCCTGCCGGCGTCGATACGACTCCGGGGTTTACCGTGTCCGTCAAACGGGTGGGCGACAACATGCCGGCGTCGATGGCGCAGAACTATTGCTATGACAACACGGCCGACGAAATCTGGCTGAAATAGCCGTCAGACCCATTTGGCGAGGGGCGGCAGGCTCATCAATACGGCGTCCGGGTCGTGCCCGGTGGCCAGCCCGAATTTGGTCCCACGGTCATAGACGAGGTTGTATTCCGCATAGAGTCCGCGATGGATCAGCTGGGTGGTCTTGTCCTCTTCCGTAAACGGCTGCACCCGCCGCTTTTCGACCAAAGGCAGGAACGCGGGCAGGAAGGCGCGGCCGATGTCCTGGGTCAGGGCGAAATCCGCCGGCCAGTCGCCGGTACAATAGTCGTCCATGAAGATGCCCCCGACACCGCGCGCCCGTTTCCGATGCGGAATGTAGAAATACTCGTCCGCCCATTCCTTGAGCCGCGGGTAGTGGCCGGGACCGTGCGGGTCCAGAAACGCCTTTTGCGTGGCATGGAAATGCGCGGTGTCCTCATCGTATTCGATGCAGGGGTTCAGATCCGATCCGCCGCCGAACCACCAGGCGTGGGGTGTCCAGAACATGCGCGTATTCATGTGCACGGCGGGAACGTGCGGGTTCTGCATATGGGCGACCAGGCTGATCCCCGAAGCCCAGAACCGCGGGTCTTCCGCCATTCCGGGAATTCCCTTGCGCGCCGCCATCGCGGCCTGTGCCGTTTCGCCCAGACTGCCGTAGACCGTCGAGACATTGACCCCGACCTTCTCGAAGACGCGCCCGCCGCGCATGACGGACATGAGCCCGCCGCCCGCATCCGACCCGTCGTCTGATTGGCGTTGGGTTTGCGTGATCTCGAACCGGCCCGCGGCCATGTCGGAAAACGGCCCGGTGTCATGGCTGTCTTCCAGGGCTTCGAAGGCTGCAACGATGTCGTCACGCAACTGGCGGAACCAGGCAGAGGCGGTGGATTTTTCCGTTTCGAACATATCGATCAATGTGCCGGGGCTGCGACGGAATCGAGCAGGGACCGGCCTCCGTCTATGGTCAGAACCTGGCCGGTCATGAAACCGGCCGCGTCGGAAGCGAGGAACTGCGCCGCCTCGTTCAATTCCGTGGGGGCCGCGATCCGGGCGAGCGGCGTGTGTTTTTCGATATCCGACCGGAATTCGCGATTGTCCTTGAGGGCCTGACGGAGCGACGCGCTCATCACCGAGCCCATCGCGATGGCGTTGACCCTGATGCGATGGGGTGCGAGAGCCACGGCAAGCGAACGGGTCAATTGATCCAGCGCGGCGGTCGAGACCGAATAGGCCATGAGTTCGGGGTGGGTGCGCCGCGCGGCGATCGAGGACAGGTTGATGATCGACCCCGCTTGCCCCTCTTCGTCCTTTTCCGCCTGCTTGATCATCCGCTTGGCCACCAGCTGGCTGAGCCGCAGGGCCGGCATGAGGTTCTGGTTCAGCAGAATGCGCACCGAGTCGTCGTCGAGGTCCAAGGGATCGGTTGGCAGGACCTGCCGGGAGGCGTTCACCAGAATGTCCACCTGATCGAAGGCGTCGATGGTCGCGGACAAGAGGTTGGCAATGGTCAGCTTCTCGCGCAGATCGCCTGCGAAATAGCGGATATTGCCGTCCTCGCTCTGTTCGCCCAACTCGTCGGCGAGGCGGTCTTCGTCCATGTCCGCGAACATGACATTCGCACCGGCTTCGGCGAACTGGCGGCCAATCGACAATCCGATGCCGTTTGCCCCGCCGGTGACGATGGCGGTTTTGCCTGCGATGGAAAAGGACATGTCTTTCCTCCTGGGTTGCGGCGCACGTTAACCGGGATCAGCGGCGGGGGCGAGAGGCATGAAGCACCTTGAACCGGGTGTCACCGGCAGTTTCTTCGACACTGGAAAAGGCTTCGTCGAGGGCCGTTTCATAGGGCAGGTGCCGGTTGGCGACCATCCACAGTTGCCCCGACCGCTTCAGGATTCGCGCAGCGGCGGCAATGAATCCCTGGCCTAGGGACGGGTCCGCGCTGCGCGAGGTGTGAAACGGGGGGTTCATCACCACCGCATCCAACGGTTCCGGCGCCTGCCAGCTCAGCGCGTCCGCCCAGTGAAATCTCGCCCGCGCGTCCCGGACATTGCGGCGCGCGCAGGTGAGGGCGGTATGGTCGGCCTCGACCAGATGGAGCGTTTCGATCCCGCTCCGGTCAAGCAGGTTGGCCGAAATGTATCCCCAGCCGGCGCCGAGATCCGCGATTGACCGCCCAAGCGTCTGCGGGAGCGCCGCGACCAGCAGTTCGGATGCCGGGTCGATTCCGTCGGCGGAAAAGACGCCAGGTGCGGTCACGTAGCCGTCTGCGCGTTGGTCCTGAGGAGGCTCCCATTCCGCAAACGCGCTCTTGTCGGCCCGAAACCAGAAGATCTTGCCGTGGGCCTTCGATATCGGCCCTTGGACCGGGAGAGTCCTGCGAATCTCCTTCAGCAGACTGTCCACGCCGTCGGTCTTGGACCCGTCCACCACGACGGTACCCGATTCCCGAGTGCAGGCCGCCCGGACAAGCGCGCGCGCCTGTGCCTTGGAGCGGGGCAGGAACAGGATCGCGTCGGTGCATGGCGCAGTCGCTTCGGGCGTCGCCGCATATCCGAGCGCCGCGAAGTGGTCGTGATAGGGTTTGAAAGGCTGTACCACCTCGGCGCCATCCGGCAGGTCAGACAGATCGTGCCCGGGCGTCGGGAGCAGTATCGAAACGCACTCCGACAGGACCAGACCGTGTTGCAGGGCAAGAGACAAGCGGGGGGACATTCAGCCTTCCAGTGCGATTGCGGCCGATGAAGACCGGGCGCGGACCTGCGCGGGAACTTTCAGGTCCAGCGCACGCGTCGGCCTGTCAATCCTCTTTTTCCATGGTGCATTGCAGCGGATGCTGATGGCGACGGGCAAAATCCATGACTTGCCCGACCTTGGTTTCAGCGATCTCATGGCTGAAGACGCCAACGACGGCCACGCCCTTCTTGTGCACGGTCAGCATGATCTCGAACGCCTGCGCATGGCTCATGCCGAAAAAGCGTTCGAGCACGTGGACCACGAACTCCATCGGCGTGTAGTCGTCATTCAGCAGAAGAACCTTGTAGAGCGGCGGGCGCTTGGTCTTCGGACGCGTCTGAACGAGGACCGAGGTGTCGCCATCCTCGTCCGACTTGTCCGACATCAACAGGGGTTCCGTCACCATAATGCGCTGTGTTCCGATTCAGTGTCCGGTTCAATAGAAGGCTTATATAACGTTAGTGCGGCGATGCAAAAGAGGAAGCACCCGAATTCGCATGGGACAAATGCTCACGACGGTCGGCTTCGATGCCGACGACACCCTTTGGCACAACGAACGGTTCTTTCAGATGACCCAGGCGCATTTTGCGGATCTGTTGTCCGACCATGCGGACAAGGATCATCTGATGCAGCGCCTGCTGGAGGCGGAAAAGCGGAACATTCGTCACTATGGCTATGGCGTCAAGGGCTTTACCTTGTCGATGATTGAAACTGCACTGGAAGTGACCGAAGACCGTGTGCCCGCCTCGGTGATCCGGGAGTTGGTCGCCGCGGGTCAGGAAATGCTGGCCCACCCGATCGAACTGCTGCCCCATGCGCGGACAGCTGTCGAGGCCGTCGCCGAGACGCATCGGGTTCTGCTCATCACCAAGGGCGATCTGATCGACCAGGAAAGAAAACTTGCGCAGTCAGGACTGGGAGAGCTTTTTGACGGAGTCGAAATCGTGTCCGAGAAGACGCCGGAGGTCTACGCCACGGTCTTCTCCCGCCACGGCGACGGCGCGGAAAAATCCATGATGGTCGGAAACTCGATGCGGTCGGATGTGCTGCCGGCCATCGGAGCAGGGGCCTGGGGGGTTCATGTTCCGCACGGTTTCGTATGGACCCACGAAGAGGCCGACCCGCCCGAGCAGAATGCCCGGTATCGGGAACTGTCCGACCTGGGCGGGTTGGTTCGTCTGGTGCAGTCCCTGGAATAGATGGGTTTGTTGCAGATAAGCGCCACATCCCGAAAATTCTCGGACGGTTTTGACGCAATATTGCCGGTTTTCCATATCTAGCGTCTGGTTGGTCGGCGGCCGCTATATATGCCAAGGCTTCCTGTGTGGTTCAACTTGATCCGCCGCAAGCTCATGGTTTCTTTCGAGACTCGCCTGTGTTACGCTGACTGAAAATAAAGAGAATTTGGCCGACCGGAAAACCGGCGGCGTGAGGCAGACAGAGGCAAAGATCGTGCAGGTTCGGCGTAGATTACCGGCCCGTATGGGCCTATATGCGTTAGCATTCTTTTGGCTGTTTTTCTTGTTGCCGATCAGCCTGGCCGCGGCACCGTATGCGGCCATGGTCATCGACGCGAGAACTGGTGAGGTCTTGCATTCCCGCAACGCCGACACACGCCTTCACCCCGCATCGCTGACCAAGATGATGACGCTGTACATCGCCTTCGAGGCGGTCCGAAACGGCGAGATCACCCTGGACACGATGGTGCGTGTATCGGCGGAGGCCGCAGCGGAACCGCCGTCGAAACTGGGATTGCGGGCCGGGCAAAAGATCGCGTTCCGCTATCTGATCCGGGCGGCGGCGGTCAAATCCGCCAATGACGCCGCTTCGGCGATCGGCATCGCGCTCAGCGGTTCCGAGGCCGCGTTCGCCCGACGCATGACCCGAACCGCCAAGGCGATGGGCATGACCCGGACCACCTTCAAGAACGCGCACGGCCTGACCGAATCCGGGCACCTTTCGACCGCGCGGGACATGACGACGCTGGGGCGGCATCTGCTCTATGATTACCCGCAGTACTACAACCTGTTTTCCCGCCAATCGACACATGCCGGGATCAAGACCGTTTCGAACACCAATCGGCGCCTACTAGCGGCCTACAAGGGCGCCGACGGGATCAAGACCGGCTACACGCGCGCGGCGGGTTTCAACCTGGTTGCGTCGGCCAAGCGTGGCGACAAGCGCATCATCGCCACCGTCTTTGGTGGCAAGTCCACCGCCTCGCGCAATGCCAAGGTGGCTGAATTGCTCGACCTCGGGTTCCGCAAGGCTCCGTCGCGGGCGCCGATCCGCAAGCCCCCGCGGCCGCTTTATGCGGGCAACACCGGCATCGACGATGTCACCAGCAAGACGATCCGCCTGGCCGGTGCGCCGGAAAAAAGCCTGCGCCCCATCGTGCGGCCCGGAGCGGGAGCGGTTCAGGTTGCCAGCGCAATCGCCGAGAATGCCGCCAGGAATCGCGACGCGATCCAGGACAGCATCGAAGCCGCGATCGCCGAGGCAAGCCTCGCCTCCACCGCACCGCCGGTCGAAGTTGCCGATACCCGGCCCGCGCTGCGCCCGGAAAACCTCGTACTCGTTTCGGTGTCGCCTGCCGACGAGCCGGAACCGGAACCCGAGCAGGAGGTCGTCACGCGCCTGTCCACCTCGGGCGGGCATCATTGGGGTATCAATGTCGGGCGCTACACCACGCGGTACGAGGCGGAAAAGATCCTGCTGAGGACGGCCTTGGCGGAAATGACCACGCTGGAAGGAACGCTGCGCAAGGTCAACCAAAGCTCACGGGGCTTTGACGCCACATTCCAGGGCATGACCCGGGAACAGGCGGATCTGGCCTGCCGGCGTCTCAAGGCACGGAATGTCACCTGTTTCATGATCGGGCCATCTTAAGGACCGGCGCTCACTCACGGACTGATTGGCTGCGATATTTCGCAGCCTTTTTTCTTGCGCGCAGGGCGGGCCGATTTGTGCGGAACGTCAGAGGATCAACAGGGGCCGGCCACAGTTCGGCGCCTCCGGCAGGCAGTAGGCGAAACGCCCGTCGGTGCGATCCTCGATCAGGACGATGCGCCAACAGGCGGGCAGTGAATGAAGACGCAGCGACTTCATCTCTTCGGCCGACGCTTCGACCGATAGCCGGACGATGTCGCCCTCGGCCAATTGCCCGGCCTCGGCGTCGGAAAGCCGGACCAGCGCCAGTTTTTCACGCAGGTTGTGCGGCTGGCAGGCCAGAGCCTTGGCCCTGCTGGCCGGTCGCGTTTCGGTGTGGTTCAGTGTCGCCTTGATGTTCATCGGGTCACTCCGCAATCAGATCAGGATCTGTCCTGCCGCCGATGTGATCGGGCATGACCCGCCGGGCTTGTCATGAACGGCCAAAACCTTGCGCGTATCGGCCAAAAACGGCGGAGCCGCCGATTGGATACGCGTGTCGCGGTCGGTTATCGCTCGAACCGAGTGACGTTGATGCCTGCTGCGACTAGGCTGGCACGCACCGATGTCGCGATCTGAACAGCGGTGGGGCCGTCCCCATGCAGGCAGATGGTGTCGATGGACGTTTCCAGCCGCTTGCCGCTTTCGGTGATGATCGCACCGGCTTGCACCATTTTCGCGATGCGCGGCCCCGCGATTTCGGGGTCGTGGATCACCGCGCCCGGCAAGGAGCGGTCAACCAGGGTTCCGTCGTCGTTGTAGGCCCGATCGGCAAAGATCTCGCCCACCCATTTGCAGCCCAGGCCACGCACGGCCTCTTCCTGTTTGGTGGCGGCCAGAACCATGACGATGATCTCCGGATCCACGTCGAGCGCGCCCTGATAGCAGGCGCGTGCCATGTCGGCATCGGCCGAGCACATGTTGGCCAGCGCGCCGTGCAGCTTCAGATGCCGTACTTCGGCGCCGACCGCCGCGGCCATGCCCCGCGCCGCGCCCAACTGAAAGCGGACCAGGTTTCGCAGGCTTTCATGCGGTATTTTCATGTTGCGCCGGCCGAAGCCCTGGAGATCCGGAAAGCCGGGATGCGCGCCGATGCCGACACCGTTTTCCGCCGCGAGCCGCATCGTCTTGGCCATCACGTCCGGGTCGCCGGCGTGAAAACCGCAGGCGATGTTGGCCGAGGTGATGATCTTCAGCAGGGCTTCATCGTCCCCCATCTTCCAGGGGCCAAAGCTTTCGCCCATATCGGCGTTGAGATCGACGCGGCTCATGGATGTACCTCCTCAGTCGGTGGCGGAGATCACTCCGCCGATCAATTGGTAGGACAGCAGGTCCGGAATGTCATGTGGGTCGCGCACCATCGGCTCGACCCGCAGGGGCAGACGGGCAAGCTCCTTGAGGTGGGCGATCTGCAGCGCGGCAGCTTCATCCAGCGTGACGAACTGGAAGCGGATCCTGCCGCCCGCCGGGGTCTGGGCCGCGCGCGGCAGGTCGCAGGGCAGGACGGTGGCGATGCGGGGATAGCCGCCAGTGGTCTGGCATTCGGGCAGCAGGATGAACGGATTGCCCGAGCCCGTCATCTGGATGTCGCCGGGCGTGATGACTTCGGACAGGATGTCGAGCTGACCCTTTGCGGCAAACCCATCGCCCGTGCTTTCCAGTTGCATCCCCATGCGGTTGGCCCGCGCGCCGCGGCGGAACTCCGTCTGACTGAACCGGTCCAGTGTTTCATTGTCGAAAAGCGGTGTCTGAAAGCTGGGCACGATCCTGAGTGTGCCGCCGGAAAACCGGTCCGTCGGGGCGATCTTTTTTCCCGCGTCGCCGGTGTCCGGGCCGGACGGCAAGCTGTCCCCGGCCGCGATCGCCCGCCCGAGCTTGGCGGTCAGGTGGACCGAGCGCGACCCGAGCATTGGCTCCGTCGCGAGTCCGCCGCCAAGGTGCAGATACCCGTAGCTTCCGGACAGGACCGCGCCGATGGTCAGGCGCTGCCCCTTCAGCAACAGGTGAGAGGCATTCCACAGGATCGGACTGCCGTCGATGCTGGCCTGCATCGGGGCGCCGGTCAGGGCGATCCGGGTGTCGCTGGTGGCTTCGAACTCGCCGCCCATGCCGGCCATTTCCAGCGCGGCGAGCGTGGGGCTTTGCCCCAGCAGCGCGGCGCCTTCGTGCAACGCCAGCGGATCGGCGGCCCCCGACCGCGAAAGTCCCTGGTCCAGAAACCCTTCGCGTCCCTGATCCTGAATGGTGCAGGCGGGTCCGATGCGGCGAACGATCAGCGTCATGCCGCAATCTCCTCGACCGTGGCGCCACCGGTGCCGTCGTCGTTTTCAGCGCGGATACGTTCCAGATCATCGCGCGAGACCGGTTCGAACAACATCTCGTCGCCGGGGTTGAGGACGAAGCTCTGCTCCATCTCCGGCCGGAAGCAGCGGAACGCGGTCTGGCCGACATGGCGCCAGCCGGTAGGAGTCGGCCCCGAGAACAGGACGAATTGCGATATGGCCAGCACCAGCGCGCCTTCGGGTACCATCGGGTTCAGTTCCTTGAGCCGGGGGATGTTGAATTCGGGACCAAGCGGGCCGAGATACGGCTGCCCCGGCGCAAAGCCGATGGTCAGCACCCGCACCTGGGTCCGGCTGAGGCGGTGAACCGCTTCAGCCGGCGACAGTCCGGCGGCCGCCGCGGCCTCGTCCAATTGCGGGGCCAGGTCGGAGCCATACACCGTCGGCACGCGCCACAGCTTGCGCCCGGACGGCAGAGGCGCGGCATACCAGTCGCGCGACGCGAGCAGAGTGTGCAAAAGCCGTTCGATTTCGACATGGGGGAGCCTTGCAAAGTCGAACCGGACATAGGTCGACGCCAGCGAGGTCGACGTCTCGGTCACTCCGTCCCAACCGGCGGCTTCCACGGCACCGCGAAAGGCCAGCGCCGCGCGGTTGGAAGGCTCGGTCATGGTGTCCGCGAAGGTCACGAGCATCCCGTCCAGGCCGACATTGCGCACGATGGGGAAGGGTTCAGCGTGGGTCATAAAGCCTCCGCAACAGGGTCGGCGTCAGATACATGGGGAACTGGTAGCATCCAAGAAAGATCAACAGCGGATCGGTGGCCGCAGGGGGCAGCGCCACGAAGAACAGGGCAAAGTTGCGATTGCCGGCGACGATCGCGGTGGGCACGGCGTCCGGATGGCCAAGGGCACGCAGGATCGCAAAGGTCAGACCCTGCAACCCAAAGTTTGCGCCAAAGGCCGCGGCGAGCCAGAATGCCAGGTCTGCGGGGTCTTGTACGAAAGCAGGCCGGACGGCGGCCATCAGGCCGATCACGATCACGGCCAGCACCAGCGCGGTCAGCCCGTCCGTCGCTCTGCGCCCCCGGTCGCCAAGACGCGGAATGCCCCAGTGGCGCAGCGCAAAACCCAATGCCGCCGCCGCCAGGATCACGGCCAGCAAGCGCCCCGCCGCCTGGAGGACCGAGGACAACGCGCCGAACTGCGGCAATTGGGCAAAGACCGGAACACAGGTCAGCGGCAGGATCGCCGTTCCAAGGATCAACAGGCGCAGCGCCGGGGCCGGGTCGTGACCCAACAGGATCGAGAAATTGGCCGATCCGGTCACCGACGGGGCCGCAAGCATCAGCACGATGGCCAGCACAAGAGGCGACAGCGGCACATCGAACACGGCCAGCGCCGCAAGAAAACCCAGCGGCAAGGCAAGTTGCAGCGCCACTGCCGTGACCGAGGTGCGCGCGACGGCGCTCAGGTTCTCCACCGTGTCGCGCGGCCCGATCCGGAAGGCGGTCAGAAACAGCAACAGTGCCACCATCTCGGGGATCCAATGGCGCAGCACCCCGGCAACCCCCGGCAAGGCGATACCGGCCACCAGACCGAGGATCAGCACCAGCTTGCCGTGGCGCGCAAGGAATGTGAGAGCGGAGAGGATCATGAGCCTGTGTCAGCCAGTGCGATAGGCGCAGCGATCTGGCGTCGGCCCGCAAGGGCCGACACCGGGTTCAAGAGGCTACCCGCCGCCGGGGGCCTGCCGGATGTTCTCGGGCAGCCAGGTGGCGATCTCGGGGAAGGCGATGAGAACAAAGACCATCAGCACCATGATCAGGAACATCGGAAAGGCGGCACGCGCGATGAAGCCCATCTCATGATTGGTCATGCCCTGCAGTACGAACAGGTTGAACCCGATCGGCGGCGTGATCTGGGCCATCTCGACCACCACCACGATGAAGATGCCGAACCAGATCAGGTCGATACCCGCCTGCCGGACCATCGGTTCCACCACCGCCATGGTCAGCACCACCGACGAGATGCCGTCGAGGAACATCCCCAGCACGATGTAGAAGATCAGCAGAACCATCAGCAATTCGAACCGGCTGAGTTCCAGCTGCGCGATCAGATCCGCCAGACCGCGCGGCAGTCCGGTAAAGCCCATCGACAGCGACAGGAACGCTGCGCCCGCCAGGATCAGCGCGATCATGGCGCTGGTCCGGGTCGCACCCATCAGGCTTTCGGTGAACGTCTTCCAGTTGAGCGAGCCCTGCGACGCGGCGAGGATCAAACCGCCGATCACGCCAAAGGCGGCCGCCTCGGTCGCGGTGGCGTATCCCAGGTACATCGACCCGATCACGACGAGGATCAGGCAGATCACCGGCAGCAGGAAGCGCGAGTTCGAAAGCCGCTGACCGAAGGTCAGAGGCGGTTCCTGAGCCGGGTTCCATTGCCGGGACACGCGAGAGGTGATCGCCACATAAGCCATGAACATCGCCGCCAGCACCAGGCCCGGCAGGATACCCGCAAAGAACAGTTTGGAAATCGACTCGTTGATGGTCACGCCATAGACGATCAGCGTCAGCGAGGGCGGGATCATGAGGCCCAGGGTCGCCGCCCCCGCCAGCGTACCGATGATCATCGGCTCGGGGTATTCGCGCCTGCGCAGTTCCGGGATCGACATCTTGCCGACAGTGGTCAATGTCGCGGCCGACGAACCGGACACGGCCGCGAACACGGTACATCCGACGATGTTGGTATGCACCAAACCACCGGGGAGGCCGGCCATCCATGGCGCCAGACCCTTGAACATGTCCTCACTGAGTCGGGTCCGGTACAGGATCTCGCCCATCCAGATGAACAGGGGCAGCGCGGTCAGGGTCCACGAGGAGGAAGCCGTCCAGATCGTGGTCAGCATCACGTCGCCCACGGGCCGGGTTGTGAACAGTTCCATTCCCACCCAGGCGACACCCATCAGCGCAAGGCCGACCCAGACGCCGGTGCCCAGCAGAAGGAAGAGGACGAAGAGAAACAGGACGATGATCGAGAAGTCTTCCATGGCTCACTCTCCGAAGCTCTGATCGACAAGGTCGCGCTTGATCCGGTGATCGCCCTTCAGGATCAGGCTGATCAGGTGATCGGTGAGCGCGATGGCGAGGATCACGGCGCCGATCAGCATGATGGATTGCGGGATCCACAGGGGCGTCCGGTCCTGTCCCTGGCTGATGTCGTTGAATTTCCACGACCAGAAGACGAATTTGGCGCAGTACCAGACAAAATACCAACCGATGGCGGTGCCGATCGCAAAGCACCAGATGTTGATGAGGCGCTGTGCCTTCGGTCCCACCGCGTTCAGCAGGATCGAAACGCGGATATGGGCGCCGCGATTCAAGGCGTTGGCAAAGGCCAGGAACGAGGCCGCGGCCATCGCGTAGCCGGCATAGTCCGGCGCACCGGGAAAGACCTCGCCCGTCCAGCGGGCCACCATCTGGACCACGATCAAAGCCAGGATCGCGATCAGGCAGAGCGCGGCCAGCACGCCGGCGCCGAGGTAAAGGAAATCTAGGGCGGAACGAAGCCGCTGGGCCATTGTCATGATGCCCCCCGTAAGTTCTGATTGGGAGTGGGGCAGGCGCCTGGCCCGCCCCGGTCCGACATTATTCCGACTTGGACGCCTGGAAGGCTTCGACGATGGCCTTGCCGTCGTCACCGGCGGCTTCCAGCCATTCGGCGGTCATGGTTTCGCCGATCTGTTGCAACTCGGATTTCATCTGATCGCTGGCCTTGGCCACGGTCATTCCGCCATCGCGCAAGCCCTTGAGGGTGAAGTCGGTATACTGGATCGCGCGCCAGGTGCCGGCATACTCGGCCAGTTCGGCGCACCCCTGGATCACGGCCTTGTTCTTGTCGGATACGCCCGACCAGGTGTCCGAATTCACCATCACGTAGTTGCGCGGCAGCCATGCATCCACTTCGTAGAAGTAGTTCAGGCTTTCCCAGACCTTGCGGTCATAGCCGGTCGCGCCCGAGCTGACCATCGAGTCGGCCACGCCGGTGGCGAAGGCCTGGCTGATTTCGGCGGCCTCGATCGTCACCGGCAGCATACCGGTCAGTTCGGCCAGACGCGCGGTGGCGTTGTTGTAGGATCGGAACTTGATCCCCTCCATGTCCGCGACCGAATTCACTTCGTCCCGGAAATAGAGACCCTGCGGCGGCCAAGGCACCGAATAGAGCAGGGTCAGGTTCTGGTCGGCCAGCACCTTTTCCAAGGTCGGCTTGGCGGCTTTCCACAGCTTCTCCGCATCGTCGAACGATGTGGCGAGGAACGGAACCGAGTCGAACCCGAAGATCGCGTTTTCATTCTGGTGGCCCGAAAGCAGGCGTTCGCCGATCGGCACCTGCCCGGTCTGAACCGCACGCTTGATCTGGGCGCCTGGGAAAAGCGAGCCCGAGGGATGTGTGACGATTTCGATCTCGCCCTGAGTGCCGGTGGTCACGCAATTGGCGAAGGCGGCCCCCGTTTCGGAATGGAAGTTCGATCCGGAATAGGCCATCGGCATATCCCACTTTTCAGCGGCTGCCGGCATTGCGGCCGCTGCCGTGAGAGCGGTGGCTGACATCAGATGAGCAAGTTTTTTCATGGTTTTCTCCCTGGTTGAGTTTCTCATGTGCCTGATCTTTGAAGCCCGGCCTTCGTGTAACGTGCCGGTGAATAGACGCTCAGGTCAACATTCGGTTGTCGCCCCGAGATAAGCTGGGCAAGGATACGGCCCGTCTTGGGCCCGCCCGTAAGGCCCACATGATGATGACCAAAGCCGGTGAAGGCGCCCTTGACGTGCGGCAGCTCGCCAATGACCGGAATCGAGTCCGCAGGCGCGGGCCGGTGGCCGAGCCACTCGGTGACATGAGCTGCCTTGAGATCCGGGAAAACGGCCTTGGCGCTTTTGTGCAGCAGTTCGATCGGAGCCTCCGACGGGCCGGCCTCGGTGCCGCCGAACTCGACCACGCCGGCCAGGCGCAGGCGACCGTCCATAGGGGTGGCGACGATCTTGCGCGCCGCGACCATCACCGGCGCCTTGGGCATGAGGGACGGATCCCAAAACTCGATGTGGTACCCGCGTTCGGCCTCGAGCGGCACGTTGAGGCCCAGCTTACTGGCAAGCGGTCCCGACCAGACACCCGCGGTGATCACCGCCGTGTCGCAGCGGATGCTCTGCCCTGCCGCGCGCACGGCGACGACTTGACCGTTCTCGTGCACGATGTCTTCGGCTGCGGCCCGGACCAACTGCCCGCCCTGCGCCTGAAAATGCCCGGCCAGATCCCGGACATATTGGCCGGGATCCCGAATCCGCCCATGATCTCTGAGCCGCACGGCAAACCCGAGCTCCGGCGCGAAGACCGGATCGTAGTCTTGGAATTCCTGCGCGTTGAACTCATCCCAGGTAAACCCGTGCTTGCGGCGCAGGCCCCAACCGAACGAGTCTCGCTCGA
Organism: Ruegeria sp. BHSB196; assembly: GCF_059613135.1. NCBI lineage: Bacteria > Pseudomonadati > Pseudomonadota > Alphaproteobacteria > Rhodobacterales > Roseobacteraceae > Ruegeria > Ruegeria sp. BHSB196. Next base: position 21,307 of record NZ_JBXWRY010000027.1, on the reverse strand, counting down.
AATGGGCGCGATCGTCGTAGACGAAAAGATAGTCGGACGGCACGATCCACTTTTCCGCTCCGGTTCCCTCGGCCAGCGCCAGATGGTCCTGCAGACTGTCGCCGACGATGGGCGCCAGCGCCGCCGCGGCGCGGTTGGCCCCGTCGGCATTTGCGTTGCTGATGTATTTCAGAAGCCAGGGTGCCAGACGCGGCAGGTATCCCCATTTCAGGAACAGGGGCTGTTCCGGGCTGAACAGCATGTGCGGCGCCTTTGACAGAAGGCCCGGAACCGTCACCGGCACGATCGAGCAGGACGCGAGTATGCCGCCATTGCCATAAGATGCGCCCTCGGCCGGCCCCTTTCGGTCGATGAGAATGACATCGTGCCCGTCACGCTGCAGCCATATGGCCGTCGAAACGCCGACAATTCCGGCGCCGATGATGGCTATGGTCTTGCGGCCTTGCGTCATGACCTTCCCCCAGCGCCGAACAAGGGCGCGGACAGCGATTCGATAACGCATAGAGTGGCACATAATAACAAAACGTCAACAAATTGTTGACATAGTGTTGTTGATTTGTAGGATTCCACCATGTCACACACCAAACTCGGCCCTGTCGTCTCTTCGGCCCACCTTGCGGAAGGCACCTTTCCCGAGGTGTCGGAGTTCGAATTCGGCCTGATCATTGCGGGTCATGCCTTTGCCCGCTGGACCGTAAGGGCGATGGCCGCTGCCGGCCATTCGGGGTTGTCCTCTCTGGACGTTCTGGTTCTGCACACAGTGAGGCACCGGGACAAACCCAAGAAGCTGGCCGACATCTGCCTTGTCCTGAATGTCGAGGACACGCACACCGTCAACTACGCGATCAAGAAGCTGGGCAAGGCCGGACTTGTGAAAGAGGGCCGCGAAGGCAAGGAAAAGACGGTCGAGGCCACGGCCGAGGGTGTCGCGGCGTGCAGCCGGTACCGGGAGATTCGCGAAGCCCTGTTGCTGGAGGCGATGCAGGAGATCGGTGTCGAACCCGACCAGCTTGGCCGCGTGTCGAGTCTGATGCGGCTCATGTCCGGCCAGTACGATCAGGCCGCGCGTGCCGCCACCGCCTACTGAGACCGGCCGTTTCACGGCGAGCCCCTGACGCAATAATGCGCGAGCTTGTCCAGGTCGGGCCGTGCGCCAAGCCCCGGCCGGTCGGGGACGATGACCTGTCCCCCGCGAACCTCGAAGGGTGTTTCCAGAATGTCCTCCTTCAGGAAATAGGAGGTCTGGTAGAACTCGCACCCCAGCGTGATTTCGGGTGTTGCGGCGATCATGTGGGTGCCGGCCAGATGCGCCAGACCTGCTTCGAACATGTCGCCGCCATAGGCCGAAAGACCGTGCGCCGCCGCGATACGCGCGACGGTCTGACCCCGTGTCGGCCCCCCGGATTTCATGATCTTGACCGACACGCCGTCGCAGATCCCCTCGCGCGCCGCGCGCACCATGTCCTCGGGTCCGAACACGCTTTCATCGGCTAGCAACGGAACGTCGATCTGATCCCGCAGCCGCGCCATCAGGTCGAAGTGATGGTGCCGCACAGGCTGTTCGATGAAATCCGGCTTGAACTGCGCGACATCCAGAACCCGGGGCATGGCCTCGTCGATCTCAAGCCCCTGGTTGTAGTCCACACGGACACTGAATTCGGGAAAGTCCAGCGCGATCCGTTCCAGCCGCATGATGTCGAAGGCGTGGTCCCGGAACCCCGTCTTGAGCTTGATCAGGCCGACACCGTCGGCCCGCAGCCGTTCCAGCAGGTCGATATCTGCGGAAAAATCCGGGTTCGCGATCGAGCAGCTCAGCGGAATCCTGTCGCGGTGCTTCCCGCCCAGCAGCGCCCAGACCGGTTGCCCGGTGATGACGCCGGTAAGATCCAGCAGGGCGGTTTCCAGGGCCGCCTTGGCTTCGGTGCAATGCGCAACCGCCCGCGCCGCGTCGGTCATGATCGCCGCGCGATCACCCACCCTGCGGCCCGCGACCACCGGACGCAAGTAACGGTCCAGTGCCGCGTAGGTCGCTTCGGGCGTGCCCGTGAAAACCGACCAGGGTGACGCTTCGCCAAAGCCCTGCGCGCCTCCCTCGGCGGTCAGTCGCAGAACCACGATCTCGCAGGTACCTTCGACCCGTCCGATACCGTGATCCCGGGCGGAAACCACCGGCAACGCCAGATGCCACAGATCGAACCCGGTGATGGTTTGCAGCAGGTCCACGCCATCCTCCCCAGAAAGCAATGACAGTGTGCTGAGTCGGTAACATCATTTCCAATACTAATATTTTTGCGATACATTAGAAAAAATGATATTCGTCACTCATGGTCTCATACTTTCGCCACTATCAGGCCTTTCACGCCATCATCGAAACCGGCACGGTGACACGGGCGGCCGAACAGCTTGGGGTATCCCAACCCGCCATTTCAAATCTGCTGGGTCAGCTGGAGCGGCACACCAAGCTTAAGCTGTTCGAGCGTAGCCGGGGGCGCCTTGCGCCGACGCCTGAAGCCATGGTTCTGTACGAAGAAATCGACACCGTGGTGCGGGGCCTCGATCACGTCAACCAGGCAGTCGTCGATCTTCAGAACCAGAAGGCCGGACAGTTGCAGGTGGCGACCAGCCACGCCATGGCCTTCGGGTTCATGCCCGAGGAGATTTCCCGTTTTGCCGCGAACAAGCCGAACCTGACCATCGCCTTCCAGTCGCAGTATTCGTCGAAGATCCAGGAATGGGTAGCCGCCGGGCTGTTCGAGATCGGCATCTGCGAGCCGCCGTTGCGCCAGGACGGTTTGGACCATGTCCCCTACTTCTTCGAGATCCTCTGCGCCGTTCCCTCAGAGAGCCCATTGGTCGCGCATGAGACCCTGACGCCAACGCTGCTGGACGACGTTCCGTTCATCGTCATGGGCGCCGATCACATGGTGACACGGCGCGCGCGCGAGGCGTTTCACCGCGAAGGGGCGAACATGCGCGTCCGCTGCCACACGGATCTGTTCAGAAATGCGCTGAACCTGGTCAAGCAGGGGTTGGGCGTGACACTTGTCGACCCGTTCACCCTGTCGAGCGATGACCGTATTGGCTATGTCCTGCGCAGGTTCGAACCGCAGATCGCGCTGGATGTCGTGATCGTCACGGCACGTGGCCGCCCGATCTCGGCCATCGGAGAACAGTTTCTGGCGCAGGTGTCCTCGAGCATGGAGAAGCTGGCCATTCCTGAAGATGATCCAAGCAGGTAGCAGCCTTGCCGCGGATCGCTACCATCGGGAAATTCACTCTTGTCCTCAAGCGTCGAACCCCATAAACGGGTCGGCGGAGACGTGGCCGAGTGGTCGAAGGCGCTCCCCTGCTAAGGGAGTAGACGGGAAACCGTCTCGAGGGTTCGAATCCCTTCGTCTCCGCCACCATCACCATTGCGAAACATCGAACGCCCCCGGCCAGCGCCGGAATTTTCCCTGTTTTCAAAGGGGTTTGCGTGATGGGTGCGAACCTCTGAGACAGGCCGCACCCCCCATTTCGGTCTCTGAACCGCCCGTAGTCTCTGGTCGAGCGAACCTCGCGCAATTCGGTTCGGTGTAATTTTCACAAGCATTTTCAATGGCCTGAGTTTCAATCCCGCCAAAACTTCGCCCCCTGTTTCCAATGCCTACAAGCGGAACATGGCCCGAACAATCAGGAGGCGTAGTGGCTGGGGCTGATGGCAGGCTGGTGCGTAGGAATGACGGCATATGTCACCCGTCCGACCGCGAAAGCCTTGATGACAAACGCGTATTCCGTCTTTAGCCTGGCCGCGATGTCGAAAGCGCCCTGGACCGATGAAGAAAACGACCTGATCGTCGCGGATTACTTCGCGATGCTGGCCGATGATCTGGCCGGACGGCCTTACAACAAGGCCGAACATCGCCGCGCGCTCCTGCCTCTTTTGAACGGCCGGTCCGAGGGATCGGTCGAGTTCAAGCACCAGAACATCAGCGCGGTGCTGAAGGGCCTCGGCGAGGATTGGATCCCAGGCTACAAGCCCGCCTTCAATTTCCAGACATCCCTGATCGATGCGGTGGCGCGGTGGCTGGCGCTCAACCCGGCTTGGCTGGGGCGGTTGCCGAAAACCGCCGCCGGATTGCGCGAGGCCGCGCCGCTCTGGGTCGGTCCGGCGCCGACGCTCTCGAACCAGCCGCCACCGCAGGAGCTGGAGCAGATGCTGCATGTGGCCGCGAAGTTCGACGTCGCCGACCGCGACGAGCGCAACCGGGCCTTGGGTCGTGCTGGCGAAGAACGCGTGCTGGCCCACGAGCGGGCCACACTCAAGGCCGCCGGGCGGGATGACCTGGTGCGCAGGGTGCGCTGGGTTTCGGAGGAGGATGGCGACGGTGCGGGCTATGATATTGCCAGCTTCGCGCCAGATGGCCGTCCCCGTCTGATCGAGGTGAAGACGACGAATGGCTGGGAGCGCACGCCGTTCTACATCAGCCGCAACGAACTGGCCGTGGCCGAGGAGCGGCGCAAGGAATGGTGCCTATTCCGGCTCTACCGGTTTTCACGCAAGCCGAAGGCCTTCGAACTCCGCCCACCGCTCGATGCCCATGTCTCGCTGACGCCGACGACATTTCAGGCGAGCTTTCATTGAAGGGCGGGCAATAATTTTTGCGAATGTGGACAGCAAAGATAAGTCATCGGTATCATTGGGAAATATGGAGTTGGGTTGAAAGGTAGACTTTGGCGACTTGTTGGACTTGCGGCGAACCAATCGTGTTTCGGCACGTAGATGGGGTTCTCAAGCCGATACACCTCAATGGGGGCTGGTGCTCGGGCGCAGTGTCCAGCCCTCTGTCCAGTGCGCCTTTCAGATCGGTTGAGTCCTACGTCAATCCCAACGCATATTGTCCGGTATGCGGGGAGAAGGTGTTCTACTACCAGAGCCGCTACGGTGGTCGGGTATTCTTTGACGACCTCGGCTGGCCGTGGCCGAAGCATCCGTGTACCGACAACAGCAACCGTCCATTGAAGGCGCCGCGAGCTGTCCGGGGTTCGATCGTCATAAAAGATCGTCACGGGCATACTCTGGACATATATGACCTAGATGACCTCCAGGATGAACCGGGCCGCTATGTCTTCACGTTTCGGAATTCGAGAACACGAGCTAGGCTGGACCTATCCTTTTCGAAGAGGGCGATGGCGAAGGGAGGCGTGAAGATAGACGATTTCTGGGATGCGCCATCATTCCTGCTGCGAAAGGATGAGCAGAAGAAAGACGCCTACCGCGTGGAGTTCATCTCGTGTCGAAATGGCAAGATACTCCGCTTTCGCATGCAACGCGTGCTGTGAGGGCGACAGTAGTTCGGACTAAATTGGGTGACTTTCAGCCGAACACCCTTTCCACCTGTTCCTCCCACGGCAGCGAGGCGATCAGGCACAGATCGTAGATGGTGATCGCGCAGGGTTCGCGGTGGATGACGAGGCGTTCCAGCACCTCGGGCGCCAGCCAGGCGAGGCGTGTGAGGCGGCTGAGGTAGCGGTCGGAGAGGCCCTCGTCGGCGGCGAGATCGGCGAGCGTGGCGACCTCGCCATTCTCCAGCATTTTCCGCCAGCCCCAGGCCCGTCCGATGGCGCGCAGGAGGCGGGGATCCTGACCCGAGGGCGATGCGGCCTCCACGTCCTTGGGCGGCAGGATGCGCGGGCGCCCGCCGCGCTTGCGCAAGGTGAGCGGCACGTGGACGCGGATCGTGTTGGTGCCGGGCATCAGGCGGCGTCCTCCCGCGCGGGCGTCATCAGGCTCGCCAGTGCGCCGAGTCCATCATGGCGCAGATCAATGTCGAGCCCATCCTCGCCCACCGTCACACGCGCCACGAGCAGCTGGACGACGCGGGCCTGTTCGGCCGGGATCAGCGCCTTCCACAGATCGTCGAACTGAGTGAGCGCCGCGGTCACGGTGCCCTCGTCGAGATCGGGCCGCTCCTTCTTCAGGGCGCGCGCCGTGTGCGCGATGATTTCCGGCGTGCGCAGCAGTCGCCGGATTTCTCCGATGACCGCTTCCTCGACCATGGCGGCGGGGAGCCGTTGGGGCCCGCGCAGCTCGGCTGTCGGCCGTTTCTGGATCACGTCCATCGAGACGTAGTAGCAGTACCGCCGGTTGCCCTTCTTCGTGTGGTGCGGGGTCATCGCAGCGCCGGTCTCGGTGAAGATCAGCCCGCGCAGTAGCGCCGGTTCGGTGCTCCGGGTGCGTCCGGCCCGCTGGTTGCGGTTGCCGGCCAGCACGGCATGGGCGGCGTCCCAAAGCTCGTCATCGACGATGGAATCGTGCACGCCGGGATAGGTCTTGTCCTTGTGGGTGATTTCGCCGCGGTAGATGCGGTTGTGCAGCAGCTTGTAGAGCGCCCCGCGGTCGATGGGCCGACCGCGCTTGGATCGGATGCCGCGGGCGCTCAGTTCCCGGATCACGGCGGCGGTGGAATCCGATCGCGCGAAGAGCTCGAACATGGTGCAGACCTGCGCGGCCTCGGCCTCGTTCACGATTAGCTTGCGGTCGACCACGTCGTAGCCGAGCGGGACGTAGCCGCCCATCCACATGCCTTTCTTCTTCGAGGCCGCAACCTTGTCGCGGATCCGTTCGCCGATCACTTCGCGCTCGAACTGGGCGAAGCTCAGCAGGATGTTCAGCGTGAGCCGGCCCATGGAGGTCGTGGTGTTGAAGGACTGCGTGACCGAGACGAAGGTCACGCCGTGGCGGTCGAAGATCTCGACGAGCTTCGAGAAATCCATCAGCGCCCGGCTGAGACGGTCGATCTTGTAGACCACGACCACGTCGACCAGCCCGTCCTCGACATCCGCGATCAGCTGCTTGAGCGCGGGGCGGTCCAGCGTCCCGCCGGAGACTCCGCCGTCGTCGTAGCGCTCGCGCAGGCAGGCCCAGCCCTCGGCGCGCTGACTGGCGATGTAGGCCTCGCAGGCCTCTCGCTGCGCGTCGAGGCTGTTGAATTCCATGTCGAGCCCTTCCTCGCTCGACTTGCGGGTGTAGATGGCACAGCGCAGGCGGCGCGTGGGTTCGGTCTGGCTTTTTCGGGTCATCGGGCGCCTCCGGTCTGGTCGAGCCCGAAGAAGCGCCAGCCATTCCAGTGCGCCCCGGTGATCGCCCGGACGGCGGCCGACACAGACTTGAAGCGCCTGCCCTGCCATTCGAAGCCATCCGCCAGAACGGTGACCATGTGCTCCTCGCCACCCCATTCGCGGACCAGCTTCGTGCCGGTCGCGGGCTTGCGCGGGTCCGCCACTAGGCCGCAGAGCTTGCCGTTCATGACCTCGTCGGCCAGCGCATCGAGCGTGCGGCGCGTCTCGCGGCGCAGCCCGCCATGGGCCAGTTCCTGGATGCGGTAGCCCAGCCGAAGCTCGAGGTTGCCGCGGCTGGCGTTCGGCGCGCGCTCCCCGAAGATGGCCTGCCACTTCTCCTGCAGTTCGGGCACCGTCATCGCCCTCAGCGCCGCCAGTTCGGTCAGGACGTCGATCCCCGTCGCCTGAAGCGCGGGCGAGGCCTTCGCGCCTGATTTTCTTGCGTTTTTCCTCATGCATCATCTCCAACTCGGTTACGAACCTGTCTTCGACGACGGCGTCTCAGGGCGAGGATGTCCAGCGAACTGTCTCCGTCGAGCGGAGGTTTTTCGATCGTTTCCCTTGGGTTGGTGCGCGCGATGGCGCCGGCGAGGATGTCGGCCAGTTCCGCCAGCCGCTCATCGGTGTTGAGCGTGTCGGCGGGCGGCGCGAAGGTGATGTCGTTGGGCATGGGGAGCGAACCTCCTGAGGCGGCTTGCTCCGTGTTCGCCTCTGAAGATCACCATTCTCAAGGATAATCATGTAGTTGTCGCAACGCGTCGTAGCCGAGAGAAGAAGATCGGGTTTGGCTCCGCTACGGCAAACAGAATAGGAGTGACAGACTAGTCCAGCACAGATGCTCTCGTCTGTCTTTCAACCTTGACGGTCTTGTAGGGCGATCAAGTCACTTCGCTACGCCAGGTCAAAGCAATCCTTTACAATAGCCGAATTCGCCGTGTTTGGCGACTGAATAATCTTAAGAGCCTCCCCGCGCTTTGCCTTCGTGCCCGAATAGGTAATTTTGCCCTTTCTGCCAGTGGGAACTATGAACCCATGGCGCAGCAACTGATCAATCACTTTCGGAACAATGAGTTTAGACCGTTGGTCAAGCCCGCGGTACAAAGCGCTTTCAAGTCGAGAAGACCCGTGCTGTGTAAATAGCTTACGCAAGGTAACGACAAGTACCCTGACACCAAGAGGCAGACTAGTATCCAGAACCTCACTGTTCACGCTATATTTGTCGGTAAGCTCACTGATTTCGCATTGGATAAACTGATCAGGGTTCAAGTCGTCGATTGACACTCGCCCTTCAAGTGTCCCAATAAGACACTCCGAAAAAATTATACTTTCATTTGTTTCCTCCGGCCTCGGAAGTGTCACTCGGTTTACAATGCACCCCGAGAAGTCAATTTTCACGCCATCAAACTCTGAGCTCGAGAGGTCAATCTCTTCAATTTCAATTCCCTCAAAAGTGAGGAACTCTGAGTGCTCGCAAATGTTTCGCGAAGCTCGAAAGATATCAAAGGCCAACTGCGCTTGTTCTTGTGACAATGCGCGCTGCATCGCTGCAGATAGAACGCCGCATTGAATGTTCCTACGTGTGAAGACCGTTGCAAGCGCTTCAATTCCGACCTCATTCATTGGAGCCTGGATCGATTCAAATCCGTAAGTCGAGGAATAATCGAAGTATGGATCCTCAACGAAGCGGAGGACGGGAAGAGCGCAGCACGCATTCATAAAGTCCTTGTCTATGAATGAGCGATTAAGTGCATTGTCCTGCGCCGCACCAAGCCCAGGAAGCCGGAGTAGAAGATTTCTTTCATCTTCCATTATCGACGTGCCGTTGATGTTGAAAAATATGCTCTCCATTTGTTGAGGCGAGAAACTAGCCATGCTGTCAGGTACATGGCGGGCTTGAATCCCAAGGGCACCAAAGAACTGAATTAGCGCCTCTTTGTCGATACCTTCCGACTGCTCGCTTTCCCTGGCAGAGATCATGTCAAGAAGCGAAAGCCATGCAGACCCCTTCGGAAAGTCTCCCGCAACCTCCGCCTGCATAACTGAACGAAGCAGCCCCATTGTGGCTAGGTATGTGAGCAACAACGGCCGGGTTGGGATCCATTCAGGAAGGGTTTCGTTGAAGTCTTTCTTTCTGAGGAATTCTATCGCCTGATTGGTGTCAAACGGATGAATCTGCAGTATCGAAAACATTGGATCAGGCGCGCCAAGCGCCTCCCGCATTTCCTTTGTGGAGTCAAAGTAAGCGTCTCTTCCAGTTACAACAATGCCACATCCTTTCGGCGTCTCTTTAATGAGCTTTCGAACGACGGAATGCGAGCTTCGTCGATACTCCTTCAGCCTCTTTATGTCTCCGGTCCATCCTCGTGTTGAAAGCTCGTCAAAGCCGTCAATTAGAAGATCTACATATCCAGCATTCCAGGCGGCGACTAGATTTTGGGGATTGGCTGCATTTGCTCTGGCATGCCTTTCGAGAAGCTCAATCGGATCCGATTGACCAAGGTGCTCGCGGAGATTGATGGCTACAGGCGTTCTGAAGTGCTTCTTGGTTCGAACGGCGCGAACTAGTCGATGAAAAAGATGTCGGAGCACCATACTCTTGCCCACGCCGTACTCTGCTACCAGGATTAGGCGATCTCCATTTTGCACCCTTTCAGCCAGGCTCTCGAAGGTGCGGTATTCGCCCGAATCAATGTGCGTTAACGTTGGCTCCACAAAGTCTGATAGGGGAATTTCGAAACTATTATCGACATGATCATATACACTCCCGAAGCGCTTTTTCTCACGATTGTTTATGTAAGATAGCGCGTCAAATAATTGTGAGCGCAATTCATCAAAGCTAATAATCTTTGTGGTGCGATCATACCTTTTGGAGGTAATGACGGCTTTCTGGTCTGCAGTGGGCTCGTGCAGGGTCACAAGAAAGCCTTGGGCCATGTTTCCCTGCTGGCGCAGCTTTGTAACTAGCTCGTGAGTTTTCTTTGCATCTTGTTCTGCTTTGGCTTTCGTCTTAAGTGTGGTGGCTTCAACGACTGTATAAAAGCTCCCATTGAAGAAAACGCCGTCGCGCTCCCGGCCGTCAACTATTTGGCTGCCCTGTCCGAGATTATTGGAATATAGATTGCGCGCGATATTGCGCACCTCATCCTCAAATTGAAGGCCGGTGTGTGTTAATTCGCTCATCACGTTCTCGCAGGTCTGTCGGGCAGGAGCTTAGCGCCCGCGCGGTTGCGCAACAACGATGAATTCTTACTGTATGTGGACCCTCGAGTTAGGGCGATCGGTACAGCTTCGCGCCGGCTTGTGAGCTGATCTGCGCGTCAGAGTAATACGCCGGAGCGTCAAATCTCCCGCGCGAACCAACGGATGCGGCCGACGATGTGGATCTCTTCGGCCGTTCGCTCGTAGGGGCTGTAGAAGCCGTTGTCCGAGATGACGCGCACGGCCGGCGGGTCGCTGTTGGGGATGTGCTCGAGCCGCTTGGCGACCAGCCCCATCCCGTCGTCCAGCACGAAGATCCCCGGCGGGTTCGGCGCGCGGCGCGCCATGTCGACCAGCACGGTGTCGCCGTCGAGCAGCGTGGGCGCCATGCTATCGCCCTCGACATGCATGATCCGCAGCTGAGAGGGGCTGGCCTTCAGGCTGTGCCGGATCCAGGACCGGCGGAAGTGGTAGGCGCGGCCGGCGGGATCGTCGTGCTCCTCGACCACCGCGCCGCCGCCCATCGACGGGCGGGGGCTCGCATGCGCGATCGAGACGAAAGCCTCGTCCGGGTTCTCGATGAAGGGCGGCGTTCCCTCGACGTCACCGATCCCGTGGATCAGCCACTCGCGGTCGACCTTGAGAACGCGCGCGACCTCTGCCAGCCGGTCGATGCCGGGGCGGGATGGGGGCGGTGTTCACGGTGGTGAGCATCGCGCGGTCCTTCGCCCTGCGGCGGCTGTTCGAAGCCTTTCGAGCCAACGAAATCACTTCGAGAGTTCAGCGATAATCGGATCGAGATCAGGTTGCGGAATCGTGACGAGGCCCATTTGGTTGAAAAGATCCGCACCCATTCCTTGTACGGTCATGCTACCCGGCTTGATGTCGGTCGGACCAAAGGCCACGTTGCCCCCAAAGTTCACAAGAGCACGGTGATAGAGATCGAGACACTCGTAGAGAAGTTCGTATAGCGATTTATCGAAGCGCTGTTGACCCCGATAATCGCCTGCTCTTAGCTGATAATTCTCTCGTAGCGCCGCGATCTTGAGCAAACACAGTTGGCGATAGGTAAGCGCTTCTGCGGTTCTGACAATCTGATGGGCAAGACCGGGGCTACAAGCCCGCGTTGCTCTCGGGCTCGGCCCTCTTCAGCCCCCGAGGCGTGCGCTCCCGCACCGTCGTGATCGAGAGCCGCGACGGCACGCTCTCGTTGATCCCGTTTTCCGAGCGCGGTTCGGCCTACGAACAGCAGGTACCCGACCGGCGCGAGATGCGCGCCTTCGTCTGCCGTCAGTTCAAGAAGCAGGACGTGCTCTGGGCCTCGGAGATCCAGTCCGTCCGCGACTTCGGCTCGGAAAGTGCTACCCAGCAGGTACAGACCGAGGTGGCGTACCGTCTGCGCAAGCTCCGCCAGGACGCCGAGACCACCTTCGAGTACCACCTCCTGAACGGCATCCAGGGGCTGGTGAAGGATCCGAAGGACCACGCGACGGTCGTGAACTACTTCACCGAGTTCGGCATCACGCCGGCGGCCGAGATCGATTTCGACCTCGACAACGCGAGCCCGGCCTCCGGGGCGCTGCGCAAGCGCTGCCAGGCGCTGATCGAGAGCGTCGAGGACTCGATGGGGGGGCTCTCGGCCGGCGCCGTGCAGGTGCGCGCGGAATGCGGCTCGGCCTTCTTCGCCGATCTCGTGGCGCACAAGGAGGTACGGGAGACCTACCTCAACACCGCTGCGGCGGCCGATCTGCGGGGGCGCGTCGCCGACGAGGTCAGCTTCGGCGGGATCACCTTCCGCCGTTACCGGGGCGGGGTGGGCTTCACGGTGCCGACCGACAAGGCGTTCTTCTATCCCGAAGGCATCGAGGGGCTCTTCGAGATCTACTATGCTCCCGCCGACACCTTCGAGACGGTGAACACGCTCGGCCAGCCGCTCTATGCCCGCACGATCCCCGACCGCGATCGCGACGAGTGGGTGCGGCTCGAGATCGAGAGCAACCCGCTTCCGATCTGCACCCGGCCGCAGGTGCTGCGCTCGGCAAGGCGGACGTGAGGGTGAGGCCTCAGCGCGGCTGAGGCCTGTCCCAAACCATCCCCTCGAGCCTTGGGTCCGGGGCAAAGGCGTCTCGCCCGAAGTCGAGGCCAAGTCGCGGATGCTCACGCAAGGCCTGGGCGCCGGTCTGTCCGATACGGATCCGCCAGGTCTGGCGCTCGACCGGGTGGGCGTCCGCGAAGGCGCGGCAGGACAGGACGGCGAGGTTCGAGCGCCGATCTGCGTCCCTGACGGACATGTAGCTGATCACCTCGGTTCCGATGACGCGGGCCGTATCTGCCAGGTCTTGGCAGGGGCCGTACTCCGTCAGATGGGCCCAACGGGGCTCGTCCAGGGCAAGCGGGCCGTTCATCAGATCGATCGCAACCGGCGTCGATATCGATGCGGCGAAGGCGGTGTATTCCGCGGCATCGTCAGGGAACGGCGTGTCCGGGCTCTCGGCGTAGAAAAGGAAGCGGTAGAACACCATCTCCGCGGCGGCCGTCTCCGGATGCTCGGCTCCATACCAGACACCTGGTGTCAGCCCTGCCCGGCGAAAGCGCGAGCCGTGGGGGTAGGGTCGATACCGGAATGAGGTCGAGAGCAGATAGTCGAGATGACGACACTCTTCGGGCACCGGAGGTTTGGTCTCCTCGAGGATGTCCTCAAGGATCGCCTGCTCCGCGGTGCTGTCCACAAGCTTCATGGTCGAGACCATGTGCTGGGCTTCGACGAGGCGCCATGCCGAGGCCGCGTAAGGGCGTGCCTCAGATCGGAGCGCGTCGGCCGTCCAGGTAGGTGGTGACATCGACGAGTCCTTGAACCGTGACCATCCGCTCGATCGGGCGGGCTGAGAGCGCGGTGTTCGGCGCCTTGATCCAGGTCCGCGCGACAGAGTCATCGCCGCCGGTGATGGCGTCGAGCGATCGGAAGGCGCGAACGAAGAGGGCCGCCATTTGAAACGGCTTCGAGCCTGCTTCGAGGGCGGCTTCGTTGCGCTTCCACCGCGAAATGGTCGCCTCCGATACGCCGACGATGTCCGCAAGCTGACGGCCTGAGATCCCGAGGCGTTCGGCTGCGCGAAGGGCGGCCTTGGTGAGCACGGTGCCGCGATCCGGCGCCGGCGCGAGATGGCGGGGTTGGGTCATGGTGTCCTCCTGTCATGTGGAAAGATAGACACCATTCCTTGCACAGGGAAGAGTGAACATGCCGCAGGCTTTGGAATTGGCGCTCGACGCGCTCTTTGCGGACGAGAACCTCGCGCGGGACGTCGTCTACACCGCCGATGGCGGAGCGTCTGCGCTGCTCCGCGCCATCCTGCGCCGGCCGGACGACGTCACCAACTTCGGGGAGGCGCGCATCTGGTCGGAGACCACCCGGCTGGATCTGCGCCTCACCGAGGTGGCGAGCCCGCGTCCCGGTGACCGGATCGAAATCGACGGCGAGGCCTTCCTCATCCAGGGCGAGCCCGTCCGCGACCGTGAACGGCTCGTCTGGACCGTGGATCTGAGGCCCGCGTGAAACTGAAGCTCGACATTACGCCGAACCTCGTCGCCGCCATGGCCGCTGAGGTGAAGGCGGGCGAGAAGGCCGTCACCGCGGCAATGCGCGAGGCGGGGACCGGGCTCAAGACCGCCTGGCGCGGCCAGATCACCGGCGCGGGGCTCGGCCGACGACTCGCCAACTCGATCCGAAGCCAGCTCTACCCGAAGGCTGGCGAGAGCCTGAACGCCGCAGCGCTCGTCTGGTCCAAGGCCCCGGTCATTGTCGGCGCCCACGACACCGGCCCGCTGATCCGGTCGAAAGACGGCTTCTGGCTCGCGATCCCGACCGAGGCTGCAGGCCGTGGCCTGCGCGGTGGCAATATAACACCCGGCGAATGGGAGCGTCGCCGTGGGCTCCGCCTGCGCTTCGTTTATCGCCGACGGGGCCCGAGCCTGCTGGTGGCGGAAGGGCGGTTGAACAGCCGCGGGCTCGGCGTCGCGTCACGGTCGAAGACCGGCCGAGGGCGCACGACGGTGCCGATCTTCCTGCTCGTCTCGCAGGTCAAGCTGCCGAAGCGGCTGGATCTCGGCCGGGACGCCGAGCGGGCGCTCGACAACGTGCCGGGGCTGATTGTGGCGAACTGGGTGGAGGGCCGATCTGTAATCAGGTGAACGGATTCTGCGAGCTCTTTCTAGATCTCCATGAACTGCCCAAATGGTGCAGGAAGGAGCAGCCCTGCTTCAGTTTTATCGCCCGATTGATTGAATTTATGGACGTGTACTCCATCCGGCATCGTCTCATAATCTGGAAGAATCCACAAAGAAGGCCTTCCTTTGTTTGCACGACCAAAACTGAGCAGCCGCCCAAGTGCCGTCGTACGATTTCGATGTTCCATTTTCGCATGGTACGCAAGACTTTGCATTAGATCGATTTTCGACTCCGCCCTAACCAGAAAGAGGATGATTTGAGCTTGCGCGTAGGCGTCATTGCTCTGAACGTGAAGGTTCATCAGAACCCGAATGGCTCGCTCTCCAATGTCATGCTCCTCAGGGTCGATGGAGAAAACTTCACCGATAAGTTCACAGTTGAATGCCTTGATCGTTCCCATATCGTGAGTGATCTGGATCTCGCCATGGTCTTCAACAATCCGCCTATCCGTATCAATTCCTTTGATTTCCCCGAGTTCGGTTATCTTCTCTGCGGCGAGATTGCTTGAAGTCACGAGACGAAGGGTGACTTCATTGGAAGGTTTGTCTCCGTTGTTGCAAACGGTGATTGGAAGAAAAAAGATGTGCTTACCAGTGTTCTGGGAGATGTTGATCGCCACGCATGGTGGAGGGTGCATCACCACGGGATAGACTGATCCCATCCGGGCGGTTCCCGGAGGCCCAAGGGTCTTCGAAAATGCTGGCCCTCGATTTCCAATTGGCAGAAGCTGGGGTATCGAAACTGTCAGCAGTAGGCGTTCACGTCGAAATGCGCCCTGCCGCTTTGCAATGCTTATTGCAACTCGAATTCCAATTGCTGTGAGCATCAGAGTGAGGACTGCGATTATTATCGTAAATGCTTCCATCGGCAGTTCCACATCTCTACTTGGCCTATGCCAGTTTCAGTTGTGTCCACGAGAAAGTCCATCGGGCATCCGATGTTCGATCCAAGCTTTCCATAGCAGAGGTGCCTTGATCGTGATGCCCACCCCCCGGGAGACCATCCTCACCGCGCTGCACGCGCGGCTCTCGGCGATGCCCGCAACCGCGCTCCGCGGTGAGGTGCTGCCCGAGCGCGTTCCGGCCGAGGGACTGCTGATCCTGCGCGATGGCGAGCCGGGGGAGCCCGAGGTCACGCTCTCGCCGCTGGCCTACCACTACCAGCACCGCGCCGAGATCGAGGCGGTCGTGCAGGGCACCGACCGTGACGCCGCCTTCGACACGCTCTGCGCCAGCATCGGCTCGTCGCTCACCGCCGACCGCACGCTGGGCGGGCTGTGCGACTGGATCGAGGCGGAAGCGCCACGGCCGGTCGATCTGCCGGTCGAGGGCGCGGCCAGCCTGAAGGCGGCGGTGATCCCGGTGGTGCTGCACTATTCCACGGCCGACCAACTGGCCTGACCCCGACAACCCTAGGAGAACACCATGGCACGAGCCCAGGGGGCGCGGGCGCTGATGGCGCTTGCGTTCGAGACGACCTATGGAACGCCGCCCGTCAGCGGCTTCACCCGCATGCCCTTCGCCAGCACCTCGCTAGGGGCGGAGCAGCCGCTGTTGAACTCGGAGCTGTTGGGCTACGGCCGCGATCCGCTGGCGCCGATCAAGGACGCGGTGACGGCGGATGGCGATGTCGTCGTGCCGCTCGACGCCGAGGCCTTCGGCTTCTGGCTGAAGGCGGCCTTCGGTGCGCCGACCACCACGGGCACCGGCCCATGGACGCACGAGTTCCAGTCAGGCGCCTGGACGCTGCCCTCGATGTCGATCGAGACCGGCATGCCGGAAGTGCCGCGCTATGCGATGTACTCGGGCTGCGTGCTCGACCAGATCACCTGGCAGATGCAGCGCTCGGGGCTCCTGACCGCGACCGCGCGTCTGGTGGCGCAGGGCGAAACGGTGGGTACGACCACCAGCGTTGGAACGCCCGCCGCACTGGAGCTGAAGCGCTTTGGCCATTTCAACGGGGCGATCACCCGCAACGGCACCGCCCTCGGCAATGTGGTCTCGGCGGAGATCACCTATGCCAACAACCTCGACCGGATCGAGACGATCCGCTCGGACGGGCGCATCGACGGCGCGGACCCGTCCATCGCCGCGCTCACGGGGCGGATCGAGGTGCGGTTCGCCGACCAGACGCTGGTGACGCAGGCCATCAACGGCGAGGCTTGCGAGATGGAATTCGCCTACGTTCTGCCGTCGGGCGAGAGCTTCACGTTCACCGTGCATGCCGTCTACCTGCCGCGCCCGCGGATCGAGATTTCCGGGCCGCAGGGCGTGCAGGCCACCTTCGACTGGCAGGCCGCCCGCGACAGCGTCGTGGGCCGGATGTGCACTGCCACCCTTGTGAACGATGTGGAGACCTACTGAAATGCTGACGCTCGACCTGACGAATGAAGCGCGCTGGCACGACCTCGCGCCTGACGTGCGGGTGCAACTGCGTCCGCTGACCACCGCCCTGATGGTCGCGACGCGCAGTGATCGGGCGGTCGAGGCGGTGCCGCCCGCCGTCGCGGCTGAACTGCTCCCCGTCATCGAAGCGGTGATGGTGCGCAAGGTGAACGAAGAACTGGCCGCGAATTCAGGCTCTGCGGTCAGGGCGTGATCTTCTCGACAAGGGTCACACCCGGCAGACCCTCAAAGTGCTTGTCGCAGGTCAGCACCGTCGCGCCGCGTGCGCGGGCGGTGGCGAAGATGATGGCGTCGGCGGTGGCAAGCTTGTGCTCGCGGCAGGCTTCGGCCGCTGCAAGGGCAATTTCGGTGTCGAGCGGCACCACATTGCAGACCTGGGTGAAGGCAATCACCTGGTCCGCCTTGTCCTCGCCGACCTCGCGCGTCAGCCACTTGGAAAGCTCGAGCTGGACCATGGTCGGGACCAGCCACTCGGCCTGTTCCGGCAGGTGCTCGGCGACCTGGGCCCCAGTCCTGGAGTCGATCAGCCACTCGATCCAGGCCGAGGTGTCGACGAGGATCATCAGATGCGATCCGACCGATCGCGGAAGTCTTCGGGCCGGGCGCCTTTCGCGAGTCCCCTGAGGCTCTGCTTCTCCGGGATCGGGACCAGCAACACGCCCGTGCCCTTCGGGATGAACGCGAAGGTGAGCCCGGCCTCCCAATGATGAGCGGTCCGGATCGCCTTGGGGATCGAGATCTGGAACTTCGAGGACAGGGTCGCGGTCTCAGCCATGATCATACTTCCACCTTATCGATACCCAAAACGTAAGACGCCCGCGTGGCGAACGCAAGGAGCCTGAGCCATGGCGGAAAAACGGGTCAGCGTCCGCCTCGCGGCCGTGGGCGGACGGCAGGTGCGCGCCGAGCTGGAAGGCGTCGGAGAGGCCGGGTCGCGCGGCTTCGGGCGACTGAGCCGTGAGATGGAGGCGGCCAACGCCCGGCTCGCGGCCTTCTCGCGCCGGGCGCGCGTGGCGGCCGCCGCCGCTGTCGCCGCAGCCACCGCCGCGGGCGTGGCGATGATCCGCTCCGGCCTGCAGACGGTCGATGCGCAGGCCAAGCTGGCGCAGTCCCTCGGCACCACTGTCGCCTCGATCCAGACGCTGGAGCGCGCGGGCGAGCTTGCGGGCGTATCCATGTCTGGCATCGAACAGGCAACGAAGGATCTGACGCGCCGTCTCAGCCAGGCGGCCGCCGGGACCGGCCCGGCCGCCGACGCGCTCGACCGGCTTGGCCTTTCCGCCACCGACCTGATCGCGCTGCCGCTGGACCAGCGCGTCGGCGCGATCAACGCCGCCATCGAGGATTTCGTGCCCGCTGCCGAACGCGCTGCCGTCGCGGGCCAGCTTTTCGGCGAGGAAGGCTCCATCGCCATGTCGCGCATCGATACCGCGACGCTGCGCCAGGCGACGGAGGACGTCCTCGCCTTCGGTGTCGTGGTCTCCGAGCAGGACGCCGACCAGATCGAGCGGACGAACGACGCCATCTCCCGGCTCGGGCTGATCTGGCGCGGGTTGTCCAACCAGCTCGCGGTCGCCGCAGCACCAGCACTCGAAGCCGTCGCCGATGCCATGGCTGCGGTCGCGAGCCGCACGGGCCCGCTCGGCATCGCGATCCGCGGGCTCTTCGACAACATCGGCCGCCTGACCACCTACACCGCAACCTTTGCGGCCTTCCTCGCGGGGCGGTGGGTGGCTGGCATGGCCGCCGCAGCATTGTCGGTTCGCGGCCTCGCCACGGCGCTGGTCGTCCTGCGCGGCGCGCTGATCCGGACCCGCATCGGCGCGCTGATCGTCGGCGCGGGCGAGCTCGTCCACCAGTTCACCCGGCTCGTCTCCGGTGCGGGCGGGTTTGGCGACCCGAGATTATCCTCCGGGTCGTTGAGCGGCCGCGGTACCGGCACGGCGTAAGTCTGCATCACGGCCGCCACCTCGCGTTGCACTGTCTTCACGGACGGCGTCTTCCCTCGGTTCGGTGAGAGGTCGCGCGTGAGTGCTTCGGCCAACACTGTTCGATTACAGCGCTCTGGTCTTCGAGGCGAGAAGAACCAAGGCAACGACGTCTCCGCCCCACATGTCATGGCGCTGGCATGCACCAGCCACCATGTGCCCAGCCGGACCATGTACGGATCGTACTCTGCTACGACGGCACCAAAGAGCGTCAGTTCCAGTGGGCTATTTCGACTCGACCGTGTCCCGAGACCAGTCGCGTCAAGCCACCAGCCAATCGACTTGGCCATGTTGCGACCGACCCCAAGCCGGTCCGCTGTCTCGGGCGCCGAAAAGACACCTATGCCACCATCACGGAGGTGCAGGAGGCCTTTCGTCAACCATCCCGGGCGCGGATAGAAGGTTTCATGCCCACCGAGCTTCATACCAAACCACCCATCGTCTCTCGGAGAAACAAGACCTCATCCACCATCGCTTGTGCCGCAGTTTCAACTTCCGCCTCCAAAGTGTCGACAGAAACGGCTACTCGGAGGCTGGCAAAGGCGGCCTCTGGTGTCCTTCCCATCGCCAAGAGGGTGCGCGACGGCTCTGGTTGCCCAGACGAACATGCCGAGACCTGAGAGCAGAGAATACCGCGCGCCTCAAGTCGGGCGACTAGCGCCATGCCGTCCACACCCGGAACGGTCAGATTGCTCGTGTTGGGCACTCGCGGCGCATCTGCGCCATTTACGCGCACACCAGGAAGCGCCGCAGTCACTTGGGCCTCAAACTGGTTGCGTAGTTGAGCCATCCGTATGATCGCGCTGCTCAGGTTACGATGTCGGAGCTCGCATGCGACGCCAAGACCAACGATTCCGGGCACGTTTAATGTTCCGCCCCGCCAACCGCGTTCCTGCCCGCCGCCAACCGCAATTTCCACAGGTTGCACGGATTCCGGTTGTACCAAAACCCCAACTCCTTTCGGCCCGTGCAGTTTGTGGCCGGAGAAGGTGATAAAAGCTGCAATGTTAGCCTCAAAACTAACCCGCCCCACCGCTTGAGAGGCATCGACTAGACAAACTGCGCCATACTGTTCTGCCACGACCTTGATCGCAGCCAAATCCTGCAAAACGCCTGTCTCGCCATTTGCCCAAGCGAAAGCAATAAGTTTCGGTCCACTTATGCTGTTTAACGCTGTCTCGAGTGCATCCAATCGCCATCGCCCGGACTCATCCAATGGCACCGTGTGCACCAGCTGTGGCATGTGTCGAAAATAATACCCCGCCACCGCCGCGTGTTCTGCTTTCGAGGTTATTAGAGACGCACCTTGCTTGGCATAATGACGCAACACTGCTTCATTTGCTTCCGTCGCACCGGAGGTGAAGACCACTCGCTCGGCTCGCACTCCGAGCAGCCCCGCTACCTTCTCACGCGATAAAGCCACCGCCCGCGCCACGGTCTGCCCAAGACCGTGCACGCTTGACGGGTTAGCCCAATCTGTTTCGAGCGCCTGAATTACAGCAGCCACGACCTCAGGTGCCGGTCGAGTAGTGGCGTTATTGTCGAGATAAACCATTGGCGAATGCATCGTTTTAGCTATGGTTTCGCATAACTATTTCCGGATTCAAAAGCACAATCTGTTGGTCGTGGGCCCGCCGTGCTCCTGGGTCAGTATCCAGCCCAAGTCGCCTGAGCGCATAGTAGAGAAGCGCGCGCCGAACTCTGATCTTCGCCTTGCCGCCTCGCATGCCGTAGTCTAGCGCGATGACCTTGGCCTGCGTCTCGGAGA
Organism: Ruegeria sp. BHSB196; assembly: GCF_059613135.1. NCBI lineage: Bacteria > Pseudomonadati > Pseudomonadota > Alphaproteobacteria > Rhodobacterales > Roseobacteraceae > Ruegeria > Ruegeria sp. BHSB196. Next base: position 622 of record NZ_JBXWRY010000027.1, on the reverse strand, counting down.
GGTCAGGGTGGGGGCCGACCTCTAGGGTGACCTCGGAATGCCAGTCGCGATCATCGCCGGGCGAGACTTCGGCTTCTCGCGAGCCACGGATTTTGAGCATTCGCGAGAGCAGGAAGTCCTTGAAGCATTCGTCAGTCAGGCAAAACGCCCGTGTGTGCCAGCGGAAGCCATCGAAGGCGATGGCGTGGGGCGCGATCCACCGCCAGCGCGGCTCCGGGTTGGACAGTGACTGGTACTTCACCTCGACCGCCTCGGACCGGCGTATGGCGCCAACGACCGAGCGGAGCGTCACCGGGTTGACGCCACGTACTGGCGTCGGGGCGGACGCGTAGGGCGGGAGATTGGCTATCCAGGAGTCCTCCCGGTCGAGGATCCCGTCAGAGAGTGAGCGTAGCTGCGCGAGGTAGCGGCTCGCATCGGGCTCGAGGAACTGCGCCTTGAAGTCCGAGCCGCGGACATAGGTCCGCGCACTCTTGTCATAGACCATGTTATCCGGTGCGAAACCGATGTAGGGAGCGCGCTACCCTGAAGTGCGACTCCTATTAGAAACCAATGGGTTATCTAATAGGAGATCATGGCATGGGAGCCGTTTACACGCAACTGAGCTTGAGCGAACGCCGTA
>NZ_JBXWRY010000026.1:0-56221 GCF_059613135.1 Ruegeria sp. BHSB196 | reverse complement strand
TGACGAGGCCGAAGCCCCCGACGATCACCAGCGTCAGCACGATGAAATAGAAGGCCAGGATCGGATAGGGGATGAACGGGTTGAAGGTCTTGTCGGCGAAATAGCTGGCGTAGTAGAGCGCGTCGCCGCGCTGCTGCCAGGCCGGGAAGGCCGAAAAGAAGACCAGCGTGGTGGCGTGGAACAGGAAGATCGCCTCGTTGGTGTAGGCGGGCCAGGCCAGCCGCAGCATGGTCGGCCAGACGATCCGGCGGAAGCGCGACCAGCCGGACATGCCATAGGCGTCGGCGGCTTCGAGGTCGCCCTTCGGGATCGAGCGCAGCGCGCCATAGAAGATCTCGCCCGAATAGGCGGCGGTGTTCAGGAACAGCACGATCAGCGCCCCCAGCCAGGCCGAGGTGAAGGCGTCGAACATGGGATAGGATTTCTTCAGCGACAGGAAGAAGAAATAGGCGAAGAAGAACTGGATGAAGAGCGGCGATCCCCGGAAGATGAAGATGAACCACTCGGCGGGTTTGCGCAGCCAGGTGTTGGGCGACGCCTTGCCCAGGGCCAGCGCGGTGGCCAGGAAGAACCCGCTGGCCAGCGCCATGATGCCGAAATAGACGTTCCAGATCATCCCCGAGCCGATCAGGGTGAACTGTTCGCAGAGCGTGTATTCGCCGCGGGGCAGCAGCCGCTCGCCGATGCCGATCGAGCGCAGGCCGTAATCCTGGATGGTCTGCCAGCAGCTCATGCGGTGGTCTCCTTCCGCAGCAGCTCGCCCCCGGCGGTGGCCTGTCCGTGCGAGAGGCGGCGCATCAGCCGTTCCAGGCCGATCTCCGAGATCCGGGTCATGCCGAGATAGAAGATCAGCAGGAACAGGAAGTACCACATGCGCCAGTCGCCATGCGGGTAGTCGGTGAATTGCGAGGTCTTGGTGCCGCCCAGTTCGCGCGCCCAATACACGATGTCCTCGATCCCCAGCAGAAACAGCAGCGGCGTGGCCTTGATCAGCACCATCCACAGGTTGCTGAGGCCGGGCAGGGCATAGACCCACATCTGCGGCACGAGGATGCGCCAGAAGGTCTGCCGCCGGCTCATGCCGTAGGCCTCGGCGGTCTCGAGCTGGGCGTGGGGCACGGCGCGCATGCCGCCGAACAGCACGTTGGCGGCGAAGGCGCCGAACACGATGGCAAAGGTGATGACGGCCAGGAAGAACCCGTAGGTTTCGTGCACCCATTCCGGGGCCGAGCCGAGCGGCAGCTTGGCGGCGGGGCAGACCAGAAAGTCGTTGCCCTGGCGGATCGGATCGGTCCAGTCGGGGCACAGGATCTGGTGCCGCGTCCATTCGAAGGCCTGATCCAGCGCGATCACGAAGAACAGGAAGAAGGCGATGTCCGGAACCCCCCGGACGATGGCGATGTAGCCCTTGCCCAGCCAGCTGAGCGGCGGAAAATGCGCGCGCGCCGCCATCGCGCCGACGAAGCCGAAACCGAGCGCCACCGGGGCGGTCACCGCCAGCAGCACCAGCACCTTCAGAAAGGAGAGGTAGAACTGCATGTGGACGCCGTTGGTCAGGTAGCACGAGAACCAGCGGAACGTGTCCAGGGTGTCGGGATCAGCGCAGTAGGAGAACATCGGGCGTCTTTCGCACATCCGGCGCGGCCGGTCCTGGCCGCGGCCGGGGCGGGTCCGGCGCGCCGGGCGCCGGACCCCGGGTCCGGGGTTCAGTTGGTGACGACCGACCCGTCGGTGCCATAGACGGCGGCGTCTTCACCGAACCATTTCTTGATCATGGTGTTCAGCGTGCCGTCTTCCTTCATCGAGGTGATGGCGGCGTCGAATTTCTCGCGCAGCTCGCCGTCCGACTCGCGCAGGCCCATGCCGACGCCGCCGCCCAGCGGCACGTCGTCGCCCACGAACATCAGTTCGCCGCCCGACTCCGCGACCAGCGGCACCAGATAGTCCTTGTCGGCGAAGACGGCATCGGCCTCGCCGTTGCGGACGGCGGCGATGGTTTCCTCGGGGGTGGCGAACTCGACCAGGGTGGCGCCGCTTTCCGCGACATAGCCGGCCTGGATGGTGGCGGTCTGGGCCGCGATCACGCCGCCGGTCAGGTCAACCCCTTCGGAGGCGGCGACAAAAGCCGAGGCGGCGGGCGGGATGTAGTTCTGGGTGAAGTCGATGACCTCGTCGCGTTCGTCGGTGATCGACATGCCGGCGATGATGGTGTCGTAGTTGCCCGAGACCAGGTTCGGGATGATCGAATCCCAGTCGTTCTTGACCCATTCGCAGGTCAGGCCGGCGCGCTTGCACAGCTCGTCGCCCAGTTCACGCTCGAACCCGTCCACTTCGCCGGCATCGTTGATGAAGTTGTACGGAGGATAGGCGCCTTCGGTGCCCATGCGGATGGTTTCGGCCATGGCCATGCTGGCGCCCAGCGCCAAGGCCGCGGTGGTCAGAATCAGGTGTTTCATCGGTTGCTCCCCTGTTTGGTTCTGTCTTGAAGTTATGCCGCCTGGGTGGCGGAAAGAAAGCCCTGAAGCCGCGGGGATTCAGGGGCGGTGAAAATGTCCTCGGGCGAGCCTTCTTCCTCGATCAGGCCCTGATGCAGGAAGACGACGTGGCTGGAAATGTCGGCGGCCATCTTCATGTCGTGGGTCACGATGATCATGGTGCGGCCTTCGGCGGCCAGGTCCTTGATCACCTTGATCACTTCCTGTTCCAGTTCCGGGTCCAGCGCCGAGGTGGGTTCGTCGAACAGAAGCGCCTCGGGCTCCATGCAGAGCCCGCGGGCGATGGCGGCGCGTTGCTGTTGGCCGCCCGAGAGCTGTGCCGGGTAGGCGTCGCATTTGTCGCCGATGCCGACCTTGTCCAGATACCGGCGCGCGCTGTCCTCGGCCTCGGCCCGGTCGCGGCCCAGCACGGTCACGGGCGCCTCCATCACGTTCTGGAGAATGGTCATGTGCGCCCACAGGTTGAACTGCTGGAACACCATGCTGAGATTGGTGCGGATGCGCAGAACCTGTTTCGGGTCGGCAGGGCGGCGGTTGTGGCCGGTGCCGGTCCAGCGCACGGGTTCGCCCTTGAACACGATCTCGCCCTGCTGGCTGTCCTCGAGCAGGTTGCAGCAGCGCAGCAGGGTGGATTTGCCCGATCCGGAGGATCCGATCAGCGAAACGACATCGCCCCGGTGTGCGGTGATATCGACCCCTTTGAGCACCTCGAGCCGACCGAAGCTCTTGTGCAGGTTTCTGATCTCGATGACAGGGTCGGTAGTCGTCACGGGCGGTCCAGCGGTTGTTGGCGGTGTTGGTGCGGTACTAGGGCCGAAAATTCGGGGCAATGCAATGCGCAATTGAAACGATTGGGGGTGGATTTGGCCGAAATGGCAAGAATGACTGCGCGAAACGGTCAGGACGCCGTGGCGTAAGCGTCCGGTCCGGCAGGCGTGGGAACGGCGAGATAGGTTTCGGGCGGAATATCCACCAGGCCCTTGAGGTGCAGCAGGCGCCGATCGGGTTCGGAGAGGTCGGAAATGGCGCGTCGGACGGCGCGGGCGATGGCGCGCGCGTCCCGGCCCGGCGCGGTCACGTAGGGCAGGGTCGGGGTGGGTTCGGTGCGCGCGACGGCGCGGAGCCGGCCGCCGAGATCGGTGTGTTCGCGCAGAAGCTCCCAGGTCAGCGCGTCCAGCGCGGCCAGATCGGCGCGCCCCTCGGCGACCGCCTGGGCCGAACGCGCGTGGCCGCCGGTTTCGAGCAGATGCGCGGGGCGCAGTGCGAGGGCGGCAAGATGCGTCACCGGCGCGGCCCAGCCGGATTGCGACAGCGCCTCGTTATAGGCAAAGACGCCCCCGGTCAGTTCGGTGAGCGGGCGGGCGTCATCGGCGCGGGCGACGAGGACCGAGCAATAGTGGCCGGGCGGACAGCCGGGCAGGCCGTAGTCGGGCGTGCCGACGATCTGCACCCGGCCGTGCAGGCGGGTGCGGTAGGGCATGCCGCAGGTCTGGGCGAACACCAGCTGCGGATCGAGCCAGATGTCCCAGAAGTCCCGGTCGCGGGTCAGGTGTTCGGGTCCGTGGCCGAGATGGGTGCGAATCAGCGACCAGAACCGGTCGTTGGCAGAGTGCAGGGCCGGCATGTCGTACATGCCGAGCATCGCCGTCATGCGCGGGCCGCCTTTTGCCGCGCCTGCGCCGAATCGACATCGCTCACCCCCAGCAGGCTGGTGACGAGGCGCAGCAGCGAATCCTCTTCGCCGGTCCGGGCGCCGTCCGCCAGCACCACCGACCACATCGCCTCGACCACGGCGAGGCGGTCGTCATAGGGCACCGCCGCCTTGATGGCGCGGGTGAAGCGCACGGTGTCGGGGGCCTGCGCCTCCAGGTCTTCGCCGCGGCTGCGCAGGGCGGCGGCCTCGAAAGGCGACAGGCCGTAGCGCCTGGCGGTGATGCGGTCGATCCGTGCCATTTCGGTATCGGCATAGTCGTTGTCGGACCGGGCGATGCGCACCAGAAGCGCGGTCAGCGCCAGCCGGGCGTCTTCGTCGGACAGCGGGTCGGGCTGCGGCTGCGACAGCCGGGAAAGGAAATTGCCAAACATGGACCGGTTATAGGACGGCTCTAGCGCGTGTCCAAGCGGCTTTGCACACGTTCGCGCGACTCCTTGCTGTCATTGAAGCTGAGCCCCATGGCGATGCGCGCCTCTTCGACGATCTTGAGCTCGCCTTCCTCCAGATCGCCGTCGGCCAGCACCACTTCCCACAGCGCGTCCATCGCGGCGAGCCGCTCCTCGAGCCCGGTGGTTTCCCGGATCAGCTTGCCGAAGGTGTCGGTATCGGGGGCCGCCGCATGCAGCTTTTCGCAGGTGGCGCGCACTTTGGCGGCCTCGATGGCGTTGTGCTGATAGAGCCGCGCGAGGATCTTGTCGATCAGGCTGATCTCTTCGACCTGATAGTCGCGATCCGCCTGAGCCACACGCACAAGCAGAGCCCCCAGCGCCAGTTCGGCGTCAGGATCGGGGAGCGCGGTCTGCTGCGGCGGGCGGAAAGCCTGAAAGAATTTCTTCAGCATGTGTTCAGGTTATTCCAGATCTAGGGGTTCTCCAAGCGGGATCTACCCGTCATAGCCCTTGATGATCACTAAATCACCGGTTGAGACGGGATCGCGCAGGGCCTTGGCATCCTGATAGCTGACGCTGTCATAGCACGCCACGGCATCTTCGTAGGAGGGAAACTCGATCACGACCGTGCGGTCACGGACCCGGCCCTCGCGCACCTGATATTCGCCGCCGCGGACCAGGAACCGGGCACCGTATTCCGCGAACGGCGCGGCATTGGCGGCGATGTAGTTCTTGTATGTGTCCATGTCGTCCACATCCACATGGGCGACCCAGTATCCCTTGCTCATATCTGCCTCTTTGCCTCGCGTCGGCGACAGGGTGGCGCGAATTCGCGCGTCGCGCAAGTTCGTTGGCGTCAATTTCGCGGCACTTGCCAAATCCGCCGCGCCGGCACAGGCTCGGGTCGGGGCTGCCGTGTGACACCGCAGCGGCGAGTCGGATCACGGGAGCCGGGCATGGAGCACCTTTTCGTCAATGTTTTCAACGTCGTCCTGCCGGTGCTGATCTGCGCCGGCATCGGGTATCTGCTGGCGGTGACGCAGGCGCCGTTCGACAACAAGATCATCGGCGGAATCGTGTCGAGGGTGGGGTATCCGACCCTGATCATCTCGCATCTGTCCACCACGCATATCGATGTTTCGACATTTCTGGACATGATGCTGGCCAGCGCCCTTGCCGTGGCGGCGTTCGGGGTGCTGGGATTTGCCGTGCTCAGGGCGCTGCGGCTGCCGGTGCGGGCGTTCCTGACGCCGATGATGCACGCGAATGTCGGCAATATCGGGTTGCCGATCACCCTGCTGGCGCTGGGCGATGCGGGGATGGCCTATTCCATGGCCTTTGTCGTGATCGTGGTGATCAGCATCTTCACGGTGGGCGTGTGGGTGCCGGCCGGGTCGTTTTCGTTCCAGGGTCTCGTGACCTCGCCGGTGATCTGGGCGGTCGTCGTCGCGCTGGGGCTGATGGCCACCGGGCAGCACCTGCCGAAACCGGTCGAGAAGTCGTTCGACATCCTCGGCGGATTGTCGATTCCGCTGATGCTGCTGACGCTGGGTCATACGCTGGCCACGCTGCGGGTCGCCGGGCTGTGGCTGGCAGTGCTGCTGACGGGAGTGCATCTGGTTCTGGCGGTGGTGATCGCCTGGGCGCTGGTATGGCTGTTCGGGTTCACCGGGGTCGAGCGGGGGGCGCTGATCCTGTGCTGCCTGATGCCGGTTTCGGTCGCCACCTATCTGTTCATCGACCAGCACGTGCCGGACTATGCGCCGGATGTGGCCGGGTTCATCCTGGTTTCGACCCTGGCCACGATCCTGGTTCTGCCGATTGCCCTGTCCTACTGGATCTGACGGCGCGCCGGGTCGTGGCGATGCTTGATCAAACCAGACGCAGCCGCGCGGTCTGCAGGAAGCGGGAGACCTCCAGCCCGAGACTGGCCTCGATCGCAATCTGCAGATCGGTGTCTTTCGCGAACTGCGCCTTCAGGTCCGACAGGTTCCACACGATGAGGCGCGACGGTTTGGCGGCCGTCACCGTGACTGGCGCGGTGAAGTGCCGGTTGTCGCTCAGCAAGGCCGTGCCGCCGAGGAAGCGGCCCTGTCCAAGCCGGTCCATCGGCGCGCCGTCCATTTCGACATCGACCGCGCCATCCACGATGAGCGACAGGCTTTGGACCTTTTCGCCCTGTTTCAGCAGCGCGGTTCCCGCCGGAACCGAGGTGGCGGCGCCCATGCGCAGGAGTTTGAACGCCTCCCGCTCGCCGAAGTTGCGGAGCGCGGTCTGGTAGAGGTGCCGTTCCTCGTCGGTGAAGGGGGCCGGGCGGCGTTCGAGCAGCAGGCGGGCGATCCACAGGATGTTGATCGCGGTGAAGAACAGGTTCCATCCGATCGGCGCCCAAAGCGGCGTGCTTTGAAGATAGTAGTACGGCAGCAGGATCGCGGCGCCGACCACCGACAGCGCGCGCAGCCACAGGATGTCTCGTACCGAATAGGACAGAAGGTAGAATACGTTCGCCGCGTTCACCAGCAAGTCCAAGCCCGACATGATCCTACCCCCGTCCTGCGCGCGCCGGTCATCGTAGTCGACGACGGCGGCAGGGCAAGCTGCGTGTCGGGCCTTGTCCGGGACGTGCGGTTCGGATCGATCCTTGCGTTGCGACCTCAGACCAGGCGCGAGGTGTCCTTGGCGGCGCGCACGAAATCGCGGAACAGCGGGTGCGGGTCGAAGGGTTTGGACTTCAGTTCCGGGTGGTACTGAACGCCGATGAACCACGGGTGATCCGACCATTCGACGATCTCGGGCAGGCGGCCGTCGGGGCTCATGCCAGAGAATTTCAGGCCCGCTTCCTCGAGCTTTTCCCGATACTTGATGTCCACCTCGTAGCGGTGGCGGTGGCGTTCCTCGATATTGCAGGCGCCATAGACCTGCGCCACTTTCGAGCCTTCGGTGAGAATGGCGTCATAGGCCCCCAGCCGCATCGTCCCGCCCTTGTCGTCGCCCACCTTGCGTTCGACCTTGGCGTTGCCCTGGATCCATTCCTTGAGGTGATAGACCACCGGCTCGAACCGTTTCTTGCCGGCCTCGTGGTCGAACTCCTCGGAGCCCGCCCCGGCGATGCCGGCCACGTTGCGGGCGGCCTCGATCACCGCCATCTGCATGCCCAGGCAGATACCCAGATAGGGGACGTTGTGTTCTCGGGCATATTGCGCGGCCTTGATCTTGCCTTCGGTGCCGCGCTCACCGAATCCGCCGGGCACCAGGATGGCGTGGAAGCCTTCCAGATAGGGGCCGGGATCCTCGGTGTCGAAGATCTCGGCATCGACCCATTCGACCTTGACCCGGACCCGGTTGGCCATGCCGCCGTGGGTCAGCGCCTCGGCGATGGATTTGTAGGCGTCCTCCAGCTGGGTGTACTTGCCGACGATGGCCACCTTCACCTCGCCCTCGGCGTGGTGGATGCGGTCGCTGACATCTTCCCACTTGCTCAGGTCGGGCTTGGGGGCCGGGCTGATCTGGAAGGCGTCGAGCACCGCCTGATCCAGCCCTTCCTTGTGGTAGGCCAGCGGCGCGTCGTAGATGGTGGACAGATCCTGCGCCGCGATCACCGCATCGGGGCGCACGTTGCAGAACAGGGCCAGCTTGGCGCGTTCCTTTTCCGGGATCGGGCCTTCGGAGCGGCACACCAGGATGTCCGGGGCCAGGCCGATCGAACGCAGTTCCTTGACCGAGTGCTGGGTGGGCTTGGTCTTCAGCTCGCCGGACGCCTTGATGTAGGGCAGCAGGGTCAGGTGCATGAAGATGCACTGCCCGCGCGGCTTGTCCTGGCTGAACTGGCGGATGGCCTCGAAAAAGGGCAGGCCCTCGATGTCGCCCACGGTGCCGCCGATCTCGCACAGCATGAAATCGACCTCGTCCTCGCCGATGGCGATGAAATCCTTGATCTCGTTGGTGACGTGCGGGATCACCTGGATGGTCTTGCCCAGATAGTCGCCGCGGCGCTCCTTTTCGAGCACGTTCATGTAGATGCGGCCCGAGGAGATGGAATCGGTCTTGCGCGCCGGAACGCCGGTGAAGCGTTCGTAATGGCCCAGGTCCAGATCGGTCTCGGCGCCGTCATCGGTGACGAACACCTCGCCATGCTCGAACGGCGACATGGTGCCGGGATCGACGTTCAGATAGGGGTCGAGTTTGCGCAGCCGCACCGAGTATCCCCGCGCCTGCAGCAGCGCGCCCAGCGCCGCCGAGGCCAGCCCCTTGCCAAGCGAAGAGACCACACCGCCCGTGATGAAAATGAATCGCGCCATGTTTTCGGCTGCTCCCGTGAGACGTCTTTATCTGCTGCCCGGCGGCCTAAAAAACCGCAGCATCACGGGACTTCACATATAAGAGATTCGCGCAAAAGGCGCAAGAGAACCGCAAGATGCTGTTGCCGTTCCCGTGCGGATTTCTAGGTTTTGTGGATCAGTCGGCCTGCGGAATCAGCGGTGCATTGTCCCCCTCGGCCGGGGGCAGAAGATCGTCCGCCGAAGGTGCGACCGGTGCGGTCTGTTCGGTCTCGGCCGGGGCGGGAACGCCCAGCCGGTCGATGACCGAACTGCCCGCCGACTTGCGCGCCGCGATGATGGTGAGCGTCATCGAAGTGATGATGAAGCAGATCGCCAGCACCCAGGTCAGCTTGCCCAATGCGGTCGCCGCCGCGCGGCCGGTCATGACGCCGCCGCCACCACCGCTGCCCATTCCCAGACCGCCACCTTCGGACCGCTGCATCAGGACGACGGCGATCAGGCCCAGGGCCAGGAGAAGGTGAATGATGAGAACGACGTTTTCCATGGTGTTCCTGCGCAGCGTGGCGTGTATCGCGTGGTATCTATGCAAGTTTGCCCGAAGGGGCAAGGGAGGAGTTTCCGCCCCCCGGGCATCGGGCCGGATCGCGCCAAAGGGGCTGGACAGGATGACGTCCCTCGCGCACCCTGCGGTCATGCCGCATGACGATCCCGACCATCCCCACGCCCTGCTGCCGCCCGAGCCGGCGCTGCGCGTCAAGGCGCTGGAGACGATTCTGACCCGGAAGGGGCTGATCGACCCGGCGGCGCTGGACGAGATCATCGACACCTACGAGAACCGGATCGGCCCGAAGAACGGCGCCCGGGTGGTGGCGCGGGCGTGGCTGGACCCCGAGTTCCGGGCGGCGCTGCTGGAGGATGCCACGCCGGTGGTGGCCGATCTGGGGTACTACGGCCGGCAGGGCGAACACATGGTGGTGGTCGAAAACACGCCGGCGCGGCACAACATGGTCGTCTGCACCCTGTGCAGCTGCTATCCGTGGCCGCTGCTGGGCATTCCGCCCGGCTGGTACAAGTCCGACGCCTACCGCGCCCGGGCGGTGCGCGAGCCGCGCAGGGTGCTGGCGGAATTCGGCGTCGCCCTGCCGCCGGAAACCGCGGTCAGGGTCTGGGATTCGACGGCCGAGGTCCGCTATCTCGTCCTGCCGATGCGGCCTGCGGGAACCGAGGGCATGGACGAGGACGCGCTCGCGGCGCTGGTCACGCGCGACAGCATGATCGGCACCGGCCAGCCGCAGGTGCCGTCATGACCCGCGTGCATGACATGGGCGGGCGGTTCGGGGACGGCCCGGTGCGCCCCGAAGCCGAAGGCGATCCGGTCTTTGCCGAGGACTGGCACGCGCGGGCGCTGGCGGTCACGCTGGCCGCCGGGGCGCTGGGCCAGTGGAACATCGACATGTCGCGGCACGCCCGCGAGCGGCTGTCGCCCGGGGATTACGCGCGGTTCAGCTATTACGAGAAATGGATTTCGGCGTTGGCCGATCTGCTGGTCGGGACCGGGGTGCTGACCGAGGACGATCTGCGCGGAACGGGCGGGTCCGGGGCGCACCCGCTGGCGGAGCGGGCGCTCGGGGCCGGGGCGGTGGCCGGTGTCCTGGCCAAGGGCGGCCCGGCCGACCGCGCCGGCGGGCCGGCGCCGCGCTTTTCCGCCGGCCAGGCCGTGCGGACGCGGCTGCCGTCGGACAACGCGCTGGTGCCGGGCGGCCATACCCGCCTGCCGAAATACGTGGCGGGGGCGCTGGGCTACGTCCATCGGATCCACGGCGCCCACGTGCTGCCGGACAGCAACGCGCATGGGCTGGGCGAGGCGCCCGAGCCGCTCTATGCCGTGCGGTTCTACGCGCGCGAGCTGTGGGCGCATCCCGAACATCCCGAGGATGAGGTGGTGCTGGACCTCTGGCAAAGCTACCTGGTGCCGGCATGACCGCCGGTGCCGCGCCCGAACCGGTCTTCGAGCAGCCCTGGCACGCCCAGGTCTTCGCGCTGACGGTTGCGCTGAACGAGGCCGGGCGGTTCGACTGGCCGGATTGGGCGGCGCGGTTTTCGGCGGTGTTGAAGCGGCGCGGCCTGGACCGCGCGCTGGACGGCGGCGACGACTATTTCAACGCCTGGCTGGAGACGCTGGAGGCGCTGCTGGCCGAAACCGGCACCGCCGCCCCGGACGAGGTCGCGGCGCTGCGCAACGCCTGGGAAGACGCCTATCTGTCAACGCCCCATGGCCGGCCGGTGCGCCTGCCCCGGCGGTAGCAGGGGGGCGCTGCCCCCGTCGCGGCAAGCCGCGACTCCCCCGGGATATTTCGGGCCAGATGAAGCAGGGGCCCCTCGTTCATCTGGCTGAAAATATCCCCGCCGGAGGCATCGCGCGGCATGCGCGATTTTCCAAAGGCGCACCGCCCGGTGCGTCGAAATTGCGGTTTCACTGACTCGCGCGCCCCGGTATACGGGCCGGGTTCGAAGCATCGCAGCAAAAGGACCGGATATGGCCAATGTGGTTGTGGTCGGCGCCCAGTGGGGCGACGAGGGAAAAGGCAAGATCGTCGATTGGCTGAGCGAGCGGGCGGATGTGATCGCGCGCTTCCAGGGCGGGCACAATGCCGGGCATACCCTGGTCATCGACGGCAAGGTCTACAAGCTGCACGCGCTGCCGTCGGGCGTGGTCCGCGGCGGCAAGCTGAGCGTGATCGGCAATGGGGTCGTTCTGGATCCGTGGCATCTGATCCGGGAGATCGAGACCGTCCGCGCACAGGGCGTCGCCATCACGCCCGAGACTCTGATGATCGCCGAGAACACGCCGCTGATCCTGCCCATCCACGGAGAACTGGACCGCGCGCGCGAGGAAGCCGCCAGCAAGGGCACCAAGATCGGCACCACCGGGCGCGGCATCGGCCCGGCCTATGAGGACAAGGTGGGGCGCCGCTCGATCCGGGTGGCCGATCTGGCGGATGCGGCGACGCTGGAGGCGCGGGTGGATCGCGCCCTGCAGCATCACGACCCGCTGCGCAAGGGGTTGGGGATCGCGCCGGTGGACCGGGACGCGCTGATTGCGCAGCTGAAGGAGATCGCGCCGGAAATCCTGAAATATGCCGGGCCGGTCTGGAAGGTGATGAACGAAAAGCGCAAGGCGGGAAAGCGCATCCTGTTCGAGGGCGCGCAGGGCGCGCTGCTGGACATCGATTTCGGCACCTATCCCTTCGTCACCTCGTCGAACGTGATCGCCGGGCAGGCGGCGACCGGCGTCGGCATCGGGCCGGGGTCGATCGACTTCGTGCTGGGCATCGTCAAGGCCTATACCACGCGCGTGGGCGAGGGGCCGTTTCCGACCGAGCTGGACGATGCGGACGGGCAGCGCCTGGGCGAGCGGGGGCATGAGTTCGGCACCACCACCGGCCGCAAGCGGCGCTGCGGCTGGTTCGACGCCTGCCTGGTCCGGCAGACCTGCGCCACCAGCGGCGTGAACGGCATCTCGCTGACCAAGCTCGACGTGCTGGACGGGTTCGAGACGCTGAAGATCTGCGTCGGCTACGACCTGGACGGCGCGCGGCTGGACTATCTGCCGATCGCCGCCGATCTGCAGGCGCGCTGCAGGCCGATCTACGAAGAGATGGAAGGCTGGAGCGAGTCCACCGAGGGGGCGCGCAGTTGGGCGGACCTGCCGGCCAACGCCATCAAGTATGTGCGCCGGGTCGAGGAACTGATCGAATGTCCGGTGGCGCTGCTGTCCACCAGCCCGGAGCGGGACGACACCATTCTGGTGACCGACCCGTTTGCCGACTGATGGGCGGGCCGGAAAAGAGGGGCCTCGGCTACAAGGCCCGGCGGCGCTGGTCGCTGGTCATCCTGCTGGTCGGCCTGCCGCTTTACATCGTGGCGGTGGTGACGGTTCTGAACCTGATGGACCGGCCGCCGATCTGGCTGGAACTGTTGGTCTATGTCGTGCTGGGCATTCTGTGGGCCTTGCCCTTCAAATTCGTGTTCCGGGGCGTCGGCCAGGAAGACCCGGACCGCAAGGGCGACTGACCGCGCCGGTGGCCCTCACGGTTCGGGCCAGCTGAAGATCGCGCGGGCGATGGCGTGATACTCTCCGGCGATTTCCGCAGCCATGGTCAAGGGCGTCGGCCAGGGCGCGGTCACGGTGGCCTCGACCTGGCCGGGAACGAATCGCAGTTCGGCGCGGTGCTTGTGCGCCAGGTGGCGCATCTTCTGGTTCCCGGCCAGACAGATCATGTGAACCTCGCGGATGCCCCGGTTGCGCGCGACGGTGATCAGGCGGGACAGGAGCGCATCGCCGATCCCCCGATCCTGCCAGTCGGTTTCCACCGTCAGGGCCATCTCGGCGGCGCGGCTGTGGCTGTCCGGCAGGGGCCGCAATTCGGCCAGGCCGCGCAGCCGGTTGTCCGGAAAGGCGCCGTGAACGAGCGCGCCGGGGTCCAGGATGCGGGCCACGTAGGTCCAGAGGAAGTCGGCGGGAACCGCACGCCCGAAGCGCGAGGTCAGGGCCTCGGCGTCAAGCCGGTGGAAATGCGCCTCGATCGCGGGCTGGTCAAAACTGCGCAGGCGTCGAATGGCCGGTTCGGACATAGGAGACACTCCGTTTGACCCGGTTCATCTCCTCCCCTTGACCGCAGTCTAGCACGTTTTCTGCAATGCAGCATCAGAATCGTCCCTCGCGGCCTGCGACAAACCGAACCTGCCCGAGGGCGGCGGGTTCGACCTTGCCTCAAGGGCAAAGGAAAGGGGCCAGGGCGCAGGCCCCGGCCCCCAAGTCCGTGTGTCGCCGCGGGTTCAGCCGACGGCGCGTTTGTCGTCCGGGCGGTATCCGATCTGGCTGGAGGCGGAAAAGCGGCCGCCGCCCGCCTTTTCGATCTTGCCGTCGCGCAGCAACTGCCCGAACGACCGAAGGCTGTCTTCGCGGTCGAAACCGGCGCGGTCCACCGACCGGACTTTGTTCATCAGCTGCGGGCGCGAAAACTGCTTCTGACCTTCGACAAAGGACAGGTAGGCGGCGGCGGCTTCAAGAAGTTCGGGCATGGATTGCGCGCCCTGTTCCTCGGCAAACCGCTTGAAGCCCGCGTTGGCGCCGTCGTCCTCGTCCTCGGCCGCGACACGGCGGGGCTGCACCGGGCCGTCCGTGTCGGCCTCGGCGGTGTCGTCGATGCGCTGCGCGGCGACGAGCCGCAGAAGGCCCTCACGAGGTCCGGCTTCCTCGGGCGCTTGCGTGTCGCTGTGTGTCTCCCGGGCGGCGGGTGCGGCCGGCGGTTCCGGTTGGTCCGCGACCGGGTCGAGTTTGCCGGTCTCGCGCAGTTTCTGTTCCGCGGTGGCCATCAGGCGCAACAGCTCGTCGGCCTTGTCGTCTGGTTCTTCCGGGGCCGTTTCGGGCGCGGCCGGATCGGAGGCTTCGGCCGGCTGCGCCGGGGAAGCGGCCTGATCCGCGGGCGCTGCCGCCACAGCGGCGTCTTCCGGTGCCGCATCCCGGTCTTCCGGTTCGTCCGGCTGCGCGGTGTCGGGCATCTCGTCGGCGTCAGCCTTGTCCGTGGGCCGGTCCTTGGCCGCCGCCGGCTTGCCGATGTCGGAGAACAGGAACCCGTCGCTCAGTTCCTCGACCGATTTCGTGCCAAGGATCAGGACCGCCTCGCTGTTGCGCTCGGCCTCTTCCTTTTCGGCATTGGCGAAGGCGGCCGAGATCGCGTCGATGGTCTGCTGCGCCTCGGGCGGCTTGAATTCGGCGTGTTCGTCCTCGGAGTACTTCGTGGCTTCGGTGTCGTGGCGCGAGACCACGGCGCGGATGCGCTGCAACTTGGCGGCGATGCTGTCGGCCGGCGGCAGTTTCTCCGGCTTGCTGACGCCGGTTTCCTGAAACGGGTCGCCCAGCACCGGCATCTTGGCGGCTGCATGTTTCGTCATATGATCGCGGTCCGTCGATGTTGGGGCAGAGGGACGCCCTGCGGATGTCTGAGTGGCCTTCAGGACGATCCCGCCGGCGTCATGTCGGGCCTCTATATGGCGGGCCCGGTCGCGGCGTGCAATGTGGGTGAGCATCTCGGGGTCGGGTTGCGGCGGTTCTGAGCCGAAATAGCGGTCATCGGCGGCGAGATCCCGGAAGTATTCGGCAATCGCCTTCATCGTCTCGAAGGAATCGTCAAATCCTTCCAAGGTGCAGGAAAATGATCCATATGAGACGGTTAAGACCTTGTTGCTCTGTACCATGCGACGCTCGTCCTCTACATACCAATTGTCTAGCTTATATTGCGCCCAGAGCCATTTTCGGCGCAAAACTGTGTAATTCAAGGTATCATTTTGTGGTTGGAATGTGTCGGAATTCACCAAATAAGTCCAATGAGCCTCATTCTGGCGCAATTGTTCAGTCTTTTGAGCCAATTGGATTGGTTGGTGGGGGTGAAATCGGCGAAAATGACTTCGATCTGATGCTGAACGCCGTCAAGACGGTCGTGGCCGCCGATGGCGGCGCGCGCGCGGTACTGGCGAGTGGCCGAATGCCCGATGCCGTTATAGGCGATTTTGATTCGTTCACGCAGGCCGAACTGAGCCGGCTTCCGGCCGAACGGCTGTTTCCGATTCGCGAACAGGACAGCACCGATTTCGACAAGGCGCTGCGCAGTATCGAGGCGCCGGTGGTGGTCGGAATCGGCTTTCTGGGGCGGCGGATCGATCATCAGCTGGCGGTGTTCAACAGCCTGGTGCGCCACGCTGATCGGCCCTGCGTGCTGGTCGGTGCGCATGAGGTGGTGTTTCACGCGCCGCCGCAGATCCGGCTGGAGATCGCGCCGGGCAGCCTCCTGTCATTGTTTCCGCTGCGGCGGGTGACGGGGCGCAGCCGCGGGCTGGAATGGCCGATCGACGGGCTGGTGTTCGAGCCGGACGGGCAGATCGGAACCTCGAACCGGGTTCTGGGCGCGGTCGAGATTGCGTTCGACGAACCGGGGCTGCTGGCGATGGTGCCGCGCGCGGCGTTCGGTACGGTCATGCGGGCGTTTCTGTCGGGGCGGACCGGGCGATGGCCCGCTCGCGCAGGATGACGTAGAGCCCGGCGGCGACCGTGATGCAGATGCCCAGCGCGGCCAGACCGTTGGGCAGGTCGCGGAAGATCAGCCAGCCGATCACCGTCGCCACCGGGATTTCGAGATACTGCATCGGGGCCAGCGTGGCCGAGGGCGCGTAGCGCAGCGACCAGGTCATCAGCAGATGCGCGACCGTTCCCAGAACGCCGATGGCCAGCAGCAGCCATGCGATGAAAAGGTCGTCGAGGGGGGCCAGCGACACTTGCGGCCAGCCGAACAGGTCGCCGGCGATCAGCACGGGCAGCAGAGCCGCCGAGGCCAGCACCCCGGACACCGCCTGAAGCGAGACCGGATCGGTTTCCTTGGCGATCTGCCGGGTGACGAGCATGAAGAGCGCAAAGACCACCGCGACCACCAGCGGCAGCAGGGCGGGCAGGCCGACCTCGGCAAAGCTGGGCTGGATGACCAGCAGCGTGCCGGAGAACCCGACGATGCAGGCGCCCAGCCTGCGCGCGCCCACCTCTTCGCCCAGCACGTATTTGCCCAGCAGCAGCATGATGAACGGCATCACGAAGGCAATCGCGATGGCATCGGCCAGCGGCAGGTATTGCAGCGAGGTGAACATGGCGCCGATGCCGACGATGTGCAGCGCGGTGCGGATCACGGTCAGCCGGAACACCCGCCCGCGCATCCGCCAGGGCCGCCCGGTCACGGCGATCAGCGGAATCAGGAGCGCCGCCTGCACCGCGAAGCGCACCAGCAGGAGCTGGCCGATGGGCAGGGTCTCGCCCAACAGCTTGGCCAGCGCGTCGCCCATCGGTGCGAGCACGCAGAAGCCGAGCATCAGAAGGATGCCGAGAACGGGGCGGTCCTGGGTCATTGCGCCAAGCTAGGCCAAGGGGTCGGAATGCAAAAGGGTGAAACGCTGCCTCTTGGCCCGCGCCGGTCCTCAGCAGTTGGGGACGTTCACCGCCAGACCGCCCAGCGAGGTTTCCTTGTACTTTTCGTTCATGTCGGCGCCGGTCTGGCGCATGGTCTCGATCACCGCGTCCAGCGGCACGAAATGCTTGCCGTCGCCGCGCAGCGCCAGCGAGGCCGCCGACACCGCCTTGATTGCGCCCAGCCCGTTGCGTTCGATGCAGGGCACCTGCACCAGCCCGGCCACCGGGTCGCAGGTCATGCCCAGATGGTGCTCCAGCGCGATCTCGGCGGCGTTCTCCACCTGTTCGGGCGTGCCGCCCATCACCGCGCAGAGGCCGGCCGCCGCCATCGCTGCGGCGCTGCCGACCTCGGCCTGGCATCCGGCCTCGGCACCCGAGATCGAGGCGTTGTACTTGACCAGCCCGCCGATGGCGGCGGCGGTCAGCAGGAAATCCTCGATATGGCTTTCCGAGGCGCCGGGCACGTGGTCGAGGTAATAGCGCAGCACCGCCGGCAGCACGCCCGCCGCGCCGTTGGTGGGGGCGGTGACGACCTGGCCGCCGGCGGCGTTTTCCTCGTTCACCGCCATGGCGTAGACGCTCATCCAGTCGTTGATCGTGTGCGGGGCGTTCAGGTTCATGCCGCGTTCGGCCATCAGCGCGTCATAGATCCCCTTGGCGCGGCGGCGGACGTTCAGCCCGCCCGGCAGGATGCCGTCGGTGGTCAGGCCGCGTTCGATGCAGGCGTTCATCACTTCCCAGAGGCGGGCGGTTCCCTTGGCGAAACTGTCGGCGCAGCCGCGCGCGATCTCGTTGGCGCGCTTCATCTCGGCGATGGACTTGCCCGAGTCGGCGGCCATCTGCAGCATCTCGGCGGCTGATTTGAACGGGTAGGGCACCGGCGGGCCGTCATTGGTGTCCTTGCCCTGGGCCAGTTCCTCTTCGGTCAGGACGAAGCCGCCGCCGACCGAGTAATAGACCTGCCGCAGGATCACGTCGCCCTGCGCGTCGGTGGCCATCAGGATCATGCCGTTGGCGTGGCCGGGCAGGGCGTTGTCATAGTCGAAGATCAGATCCGCCTTGGGGTCGAACCCGAGCGTGGGCAGGCCCTGGGGCGTGACGGTGCGGGTTTCGTTGATCGCCGTCAGCGTGGCTTCGGCCTTGTCGCGGTCGTAGGTGTCGGGCACGAACCCCGCCAGCCCGAGAATGGTGGCGCGGTCGGTGGCGTGACCGACGCCGGTGAAGGCGAGCGAGCCGTGCAGCGAGGCCCGGAGTCCCGAGAACTCGAAGGGCGAGGCGCGCATGAGGTCGAGAAACCGCGCGGCGGCGACCATCGGCCCCATCGTGTGCGAGGACGAGGGGCCGACGCCCACCTTGAACATATCGAAGACGGAGAGGAACATGTCAGGTCGCTGAGCCTTCTGAAGGAGTGGCGTAGACGGGTGATGTGAAGGGCATCGCCCCCAGCCCCTCGGCCGCGATGGCGGCCCGGGTCGCGGGGCGGGATTCCAGCCCTTGCAGGATGCGTTGCAGGTGCGGCGTGTCGGCGATGTTGAACCAGCTGCGGTCGCTGGCCTGCGGATAGAGGCTCATCCAGCGCATCTGGCAGGCGATGTAATAGGTCAGGACCGACGGAGTGTCGGGGTGCAGCCAGTCCGGCTTGGCCGCCGCAGCCTCGTCGAGCAGCGCCAGGTGCCGGCGCAGGCGGGGACGGATGCCGGCGCGCAGGGTCTCGGCCGCCTGCGGGTCGATATAGGTGTCGGCGTAGAACAGGATGCGCAGATCGGCATGCAGCGTGTTCGAGGCGAAGAACAGCCACTTCAGGAACGCGCCGCGGTCGGGGTCCGCAGGAGCGGGGGCCAGCGCCCCATGGGTATCGGCCAGCCACAGCAGGATGGCCGCGGTTTCAAAGATCGGCCCCTGCGGCGTTTCCAGAACCGGGATCAGCCCGTTCGGGTTGAGCGCGCGATAGGCCGCGCCGTCCTGCGCGCGCCGGCTGCGGTCCACCAGCGCGGTGTCGTAGGGCAGGCCCATCTCTTCCAATACCAGCCGGACGATCAGCGAGGCATTGTCGGGGGCGTAGTGCAGGCGATAGCGCGTTTCCATACCGCCTATTTAGGCCCAAGCCCCGATTCCCAAATCTCCATTTGCGACGTTTCCTATCGGAAACCCGCATTTTCCCGACATCTTTGGTCACTCCGGCCCGGGCAACCGCCGCGCCACGCAGACGAAATGGGTGATCGAAAAGAAGAACCGCCCCTGTTCGGCCAGCTTCTCCTGTTCCCGTGCCCAGGCGTGCACCCGGTCGGCGGGCATCCCCTCGGTTCCCAGCGCGTAGGCGGTCATCAGGCGAATCATCATGTTGGCCAGGCCGTCGGGCCGCAGCACCGTGTCGGTCAGGCACAGGGGTCGGACGGCCTCCACCTCGAACCCGCAGTCGCGCAGCTGCGGCGGCAGGTGGGCGGGAGCGTCCCGTTGCGCAAGGTGCCCGTCCCAGATCCGGATCATGTGCGCCATCCGGGCGGGATCGTCGCTGTGCCAGGCCAGCGTGTCCCAGTGGACGTCGCCGATCACCAGCCGGCCGCCGGGGCGCAGCACGCGGTGGAGTTCGCGCAGGGCCGGGCGCATGTCGTCGAAATACTCGAAGACCTGCAGCGCCACCGCCTTGTCGAACTGGCCCGCGTCGAAGGGCAGGGATTCGGCCACGCCTTCGACGAGGTCCACGTTGTCCCGCTCCGCACATCGCGTGCGGGCGGCGCTCAGCATGTCGGGGCTGGGGTCCAGCCCGGCCACCCGTCCGCCAGGGCCGACGGCGCGCGACAGCTCCAGCGTCATCAGGCCGTTGCCGCAGCCGAGATCGAGGATGGTGTCGTCCGGCGCGGGCGACAGGGCGTCGAAACTGGCGCGGCGCCGGCGGGACACGTCCGCACCCTGATAGGCGATCTCCAGCAGCTGCGCCGTGGCCTCGTCGAATTTCAGCATATGCGCCCCCCCTGACCGCACAGCATAGCGTTTTTCCCGGCCTGCGGCGAGGAAAGCGGTGCAAGCCCCCTCGCACCGCCGGACGACATTGCCTATAAGGGCGCAACATCTGAATTCGGAGTTGCTGCCATGACCGGAGAGTTGTCGCCCATCGACAAGGCCAAATTCGTTGCCGCGCGCCGCGCTGCCGACATGGTCGAGGACGGGATGCGGGTCGGGCTCGGGACCGGTTCGACCGCGGCCTGGCTGGTGCGGTGCCTGGGCGAGCGGGTGCGGGAGGAAGGATTGCGCATCAAGGGCGTGCCGACCTCGACCCGGACCGCGCAGCTGGCGCTGGAGGAAGGGATCGAGGTGGTGTCGCTGGATCAGGCCGGGTGGCTCGACCTCACCATCGACGGCGCGGACGAGTTCGACGGCGACCTGAACCTGATCAAGGGCGGCGGCGGGGCGCTGTTGCAGGAAAAGATCGTGGCCACCGCCAGCGAACAGATGGTGGTGATCGCCGATGCCGGCAAGGAGGTCGAAACGCTGGGCGCGTTTCCCCTGCCGGTCGAGGTGATTCCGTTCGGCTGGCAGACCACCCGCTCGCTGATCGAAGAGACCCTTGTGGCGATGGATGTGCTGGGCCGCTCGACCTCGTTGCGGATGAACGGCGAGGCGCCGTTCATCACCGACGAGGGCAATCACATCCTCGACCTGCACCTGCAGCGGATCGGCAATGCCCGGCAACTGGCGCTGGTGCTCAACCAGATCCCCGGCGTGGTTGAAAACGGCCTGTTCATTGATATCTGTGACAGGGTCGTGATCGGCTTCGGCGATGGCCGGGTCGATGTGCGCGACATCAACGAAGGCACCATTGAGCATGATCAGATGAACCTTGCCGAAAGCGACAACCTGTTTTCCGATCTCGCGGACTGAGGGTGAAATCCATGAGTTTTGACTATGACCTGTTCGTCATCGGCGGCGGTTCCGGCGGTGTGCGGGCGGCGCGCGTGGCGGCGGGCGAGGCGGGGGCCAGGGTGGCGCTGGCCGAGGAGGACCGCTATGGCGGCACCTGCGTGATCCGGGGCTGCGTGCCCAAGAAGCTCATGGTTTTCGCCAGCGAATATTCCGGCATGGTCGAGGATGCGCGGTCCTACGGATGGGACATCCGGCCGGGCGCGTTCGACTGGTCCACCTTCCACGGCAAGCTGACCGCCGAACTGGACCGGCTGGAGGGCATCTATCGCAACATCCTGAAGACCAACGGGGTGGAGAGTTTCGATCTGCGGGCGCGGCTGGTCGATCCGCACACCGTGGAACTGGCTGACGGCACCCGCAAGACCGCCAAGCATATCCTGATCGCCACCGGCGGGCGGCCCGTGGTGCCGGAGTTTCCCGGCTCGGAGCTGGCGATCACCTCGAACGAGATCTTCCACCTGGAAAAGCTGCCCGACAGCATCCTGATCGTCGGCGGCGGCTACATCGCCTGCGAGTTTGCCGGGATCATGAACGGGATGGGGGTGAAGACCACGCAGTTCTACCGCGGCGCGCAGATCCTGCGCGGCTTCGACGACGAGGCCCGCGGGCTGATCTGCGAGGAGATGTGCCAGAACGGCATCGACGTGCATCTGGGCACCAACGTGCTGGAGATGACCCGCGACGGCGACAGGATCCGCGTCAAGGCCACCAACGGCACCGAGCGGTCGTTCGACGTGGTGATGTATGCCACCGGCCGCCGGCCCAACACCGACGATCTGGGGCTTGAGGGTCTGGGCGTGGACCTGGGCCGCAAGGGCGAGATCGTGGTGAACGAATACAGCCAGACGGCGGTGCCCTCGATCTACGCCATCGGCGATGTCACCGACCGGGTGAACCTGACCCCGGTGGCGATCCGCGAGGGCATGGCCTTTGTCGAAACGGTGTTCAAGGGCAATCCGACGCCGGTGGATCACGAACTGATCCCGACCGCGATCTTCACCCAGCCCGAGATGGGCACGGTGGGCCTGAGCGAGGAAGCCGCGGCCGAGCAGGAGCCGATCGACGTCTACGCCACGTCGTTCAAGCCGATGCAGCAGGCGTTTGCCGGCCGGTCGCAGCGGGTTCTGATGAAACTGATCGTCTCGAAGGCTACCCGCAAGGTTCTGGGGTGCCATATCGTCGCTCCGGGCGCGGGCGAGATGATCCAGTTGGCCGGCATCGCGATAAAAATGGGAGCGACCAAGGAGGACTTTGACCGCACCGTGGCGGTGCATCCGGTCATGGCCGAGGAATTGGTCACATTGCGGCAACCCGTACGCAGCGCTTGATTTGCAAGCCGGCGTACACAGGTTAGAAGAGACCCCGTGATCACACGGGCCATAAAAAGGGATTGAAAACACATGGCGGGCAACAGCGGCGGCCCCTGGGGGGGCGGAGGCTCTTCCGGCGGCGGAGGAAAACGGGGCAACAACGGGGATGGGCGTCGCCCACCCGAAGGTGACGGTCCGCAGATCCCCGAGATCGACGAGCTGATGAAGAAGGGCCAGGAGCAGCTGCGCGTGCTGATGGGCGGGCGCGGCGGCGGTGGCCGTGGCGGCGGCCAGGGTCAGGGCGGCGGCGGCGGGCCGGTCTTTACCCGCGGAACTCTCATGTTGGGCGGCGTCGTGGCCGTGGGCCTGTGGGCGTTTGCCAGCCTCTACACCGTCAAGCCCGAGGAACAGTCCGTCGAGCTGCTGTTCGGCAGCTTCTCGGGCATCGGCACCGAAGGTCTGAACTTTGCCCCCTGGCCGGTGGTGACGGCGGAAGTGATCCCGGTGAAGGTCGAACAGACCGAAACCATCGGGTCCGGCGGGCGCGGCAGCGATGCCGGGCTGATGCTGACCGGCGACGAGAACATCGTCGATATCGATTTCCAGGTGGTGTGGAACATCAACGATCCCGCCAACTATCTGTTCAACCTGCGCGATCCGCGCCAGACCATCCAGGCGGTGTCCGAGTCGGCGATGCGCGAGATCATCGCGCAATCCGACCTGGCGCCGATCCTCAACCGGGACCGGGCGATCATTGCCGAGCGGCTGGAAGAGCTCATCCAGTCCACGCTGGACAGCTACAATTCCGGCATCAACATCGTGCGTGTGAACTTTGACGGGGCCGATCCGCCGGAACCGGTCAAGGACGCCTTCCGCGAGGTCCAGTCGGCCGGACAGGAACGCGACCGGCTGGAGAAACAGGCCGACGCCTATGCCAACCGGGTTCTGGCCGGGGCGCGCGGTGAAGCCGCGCAGGTGCTGGAAGAGGCCGAAGGGTATCGCGCCCGCGTCGTGAACGAGGCGCAGGGTGAGGCCAGCCGTTTCAGCGCGGTGCTGGAGGAATACGTGAAGGCCCCCGAAGTGACGCGCAAGCGCCTGTATCTGGAACGGATGGAGCAGGTCTTGGGCGACGTGAACAAGATCATTCTGGACGAGAACGCGACCGGGCCGGGGCAGGGGGTCGTGCCCTACCTGCCGCTCAACGAGCTGCGTCGCAATACCACCGAGGGGAACTGAGACATGCGCAAATCGACGTTTATCCTTCCGGTCATCGTGATCGCCGTGGTGGTCGCCCTGTCCTCGATCTTCATCGTGGACGAACGCGAAAAGGCGCTGGTGCTGCAATTCGGCCGCGTCGTGGATGTCAAGGAAGAGCCGGGGCTGGCCTTCAAGATCCCGCTGATTCAGGAAGTGGTCCGCTATGACGACCGGATCCTGAGCCGCGAGGTCGGGCCGCTCGAAGTCACGCCGCTCGACGACCGGCGTCTGGTGGTCGATGCCTTCGCCCGCTACCGCATCGCCGATGTCCGCCAGTTCCGTCAGGCGGTGGGTGCCGGCGGTGTCGCGACCGCCGAATCGCGTCTGGATTCGATCCTGCGCGCCAAGACCCGCGAAGTGCTGGGTTCGGTTAGTTCGAACGACATCCTCAGCTCGGACCGGGCGGCGCTGATGCTGCGCATCCGCAACGGCGCGATTTCCGAGGCGCGCGATCTGGGGCTGGAGGTCATCGACGTGCGGCTGAAGCGCACCGACCTGCCGCAGGCGAACCTGGAGGCGACCTTTGCCCGGATGCGCGCCGAGCGTGAACGCGAGGCCGCCGACGAAGTGGCGCGCGGTGAGGAAGCCGCGCAGCGGATCCGCGCCCAGGCCGACCGGACCGTGGTCGAGCTGGTGTCGGAAGCGCGCCGCGAGGCCGAGATCATCCGTGGTGAGGCCGACGCGCAGCGCAACGCGATCTTCGCCGAAGCCTTCGGCAAGGATCCGGGCTTTTTCGAGTTCTACCGGTCGCTTTCGGCCTACGAACGCGCCCTGACCGGCGGCAACAGCTCGCTGGTTCTGAGCCCGGACTCAGAGTTCTTCAACTACCTCGGCTCGGCCACGGGCCGGCAGACGGATTGATGGGACTGATCCTTCTGGCCCTCGGGCTGGTTCTGATCGTCGAGGGGCTGGCCTATGCGCTGGCCCCTTCGCTTGTCGAGCGGATGCTCGAGGCGCTGCGCATGCTCCCGGAAAGCGCGCGCCGCAATGTCGGGCTGTTGTGCCTGGTGAGCGGGGCGATCCTGCTGTGGGCGGCGCATCAGATCGGATTCTGACCCGGTTCGGCGGCGCGCGTGGCGGGGCAAGCCCCCACCGCGTTCGGCCGGTATCGGCTCACGCGCCGGTGAATTGGCCGTTTTCCCGAGTTGCGGGCAGGGCCAAACTGACTACATTGGGGTTAAGGAACCGGCCTCCCGTTGGCGGCCGGATGAGTTGCTTGGTGATAAGGAGACCTCCAGTGCAGGCACAGGCACGCGGTATTTCGTTGACGCAGGACGACACAAGGATGCGTTTGAGCCTTTTGTGGCTGGCCTTGCTGACGACGCTTTTCGTGCTGGCGCAGTCGCTGACGGCCCTGGCAAAGCCAGAAAGCCTGGCGCCGCTGGCCGAACAGGTCAGCCCGGCGGTCGTCAACATCACCACCACGACGCTGATCGAAAGCCAGGCCGGCCCGCGCGGCATCGTGCCCGAGGGGTCGCCCTTCGAGGACTTCTTCCGGGAATTCCAGGACCGCAACGGCGACGGCAACCGGCCGCGCCGCAGCAACGCGCTGGGGTCGGGTTTCGTGATTTCCGAGGACGGCTTTATCGTGACCAACAACCACGTCATCGCCGAGGCCGACGAAATCCTGGTGGAGTTCTTTCCGGGCGAGGGGCAGCCGGCCAAGGAAATGCCGGCCAAGGTGGTCGGCCGGGACGAAAAGACCGACATCGCCCTGTTGAAGGTCGAAGCGGAAGGCCCTCTGAAATTTGTCAAATTCGGCGACAGCGACACGGCCCGCGTGGGCGACTGGGTGGTGGCCATGGGCAATCCGCTGGGACAGGGGTTTTCGGTCTCCGCCGGAATCGTGTCGGCGCGGAACCGCGAGTTGAGCGGATCGTATGACGACTACATCCAGACCGACGCGGCCATCAACCGGGGCAATTCCGGCGGGCCGCTGTTCAACATGGAG
Source organism: Ruegeria sp. BHSB196 (assembly GCF_059613135.1). NCBI lineage: Bacteria > Pseudomonadati > Pseudomonadota > Alphaproteobacteria > Rhodobacterales > Roseobacteraceae > Ruegeria > Ruegeria sp. BHSB196. Next base: position 30,890 of record NZ_JBXWRY010000026.1, on the reverse strand, counting down.
GGCGAGGTCATCGGGGTGAACACCGCGATCCTGTCGCCCAATGGCGGCTCGATCGGGATCGGGTTCTCGATGGCGTCCAACGTCGTGGTCAAGGTGGTCGAACAACTGCGCGAATTCGGAGAGACCCGCCGCGGCTGGCTGGGCGTGCGCATCCAGGACGTGACCGAGGACATGGCCGAGGCGATGGGGCTGGACAAGCCCGGCGGCGCGTTGATCAGCGACGTGCCGGACGGTCCCGCCAAGGAAGCCGGCCTGCTGGCCGGGGACGTGATCGTCAGTTTCGACGGCGTGGAGGTCGAGGACACCCGGGCGCTGGTGCGCCAGGTCGGCGAGACCACCGTGGGCAAGTCGGTGCGGGTGGTGGTCTATCGCGACGGCGCGACCCAGACCTTCCTGGTGACGCTGGGACGCCGCGAGGATGCCGAACGCGCGGAAAACGGCGACTCGTCGTCGACGGCGGAACCGCCGGCCGAGGCCGAACAGGACATCCTGGGCCTGACGGTCATGCAGCTCAACGCGCAGACCCGCAGCGATCTGGGTCTGGACGAGGACGCCACCGGTCTGGTGATCACCAATGTGGACGAAGCGTCCGAAGCCTATGAAAAGGGGCTGCGCGCTGGCGATCTGATCACCGAGGCGGGCCAGCAGAAGATCAACTCGCTCGAGGATCTGGATGCACGGATCGAAGAGGCGCGCGAGGCCGGGCGCAAGTCGCTTCTGCTGCTGGTGCGCCGGGGCGGGGAGCCGCGTTTCGTGGCGTTGAGCCTGTCGGAGTGATCGACGCTTGATCAAAATGGCGGCCGGGCAAGGCCCCGGCCGTTTTTCTTTGGATACCGGTCCTTTGCGGGATCGGATCGAAAGGAAAAGAGCCATATGCCGAAGCATATGGCTCTGGTTACAGGGAGAGGCCAGTTCGGACAGAAATCGGGGATGATCACCCGGCCTCGGTACGGTAACACCCTATGTGTAGCCCACGGACGCGGACGGGTCTGTGAACCGGATCACACCGCGAACAAGTCAGATCAGATCGGATTCCGCCAGCGCCTCCAAAGCCTCGAAATCCTTGATGCGCAGACCGCCGCGGGTCGCCTCGACGATGCCGTCCTTTTTCCAGGCCGACAGGGTCTTGGACACCGCCTCGCGCGTGGCGCCGACGAATTCGGCCAGATCGGTCTGCGACAGCGCCAGCTTTTCCTCGGGCTTGGGCTGAAGCTCTGCCAGGTGCAAGAGCTTGCGCGCCAGCCGGATCGGCATCGGCAGGAACACCTGTTCGGTCATTTGGGAATTCATCCAGCGCATCCGCAACCCGGCCAGCCGGATCATGTCCACCGCCATGTCGGGATGGGTCCGGATCTGCTGGAGCACGTCGCTGCTGCGCACGCGCAGAACGCGCGACGGTTCGGCGGCCGAGATGGTGGCGGTGCGCGGTCCGGGATCGAACAGGGCGATTTCGCCGAACACCATGCCGGGGCGCATGAAGTCGAGGGTCAGCTTCCGCCCGCTCATCGACAGGTAGGACACTTCGAGCGTGCCTTCGAGAATGGCGTAGAGCGCGTCGCCCTCGTCGCCCTGTTCGAACAGGACGTCGCCGCGCGCAAGCACGACTTCGGAGGCCTGGGCGGAAAGCATGGCCTTGAGACGGTCGGAGGCATCGGACAGGAATCCGGTGTCAGGAAAGGCTGTCATGAATTGGACAGGGCTCCGGTGTGAGTGAGTGTGGTGCGCTATTTTTCACAGGTTTGCGGCCAAACCAAGTGTTTTTCAGGGTCTTTCTTTCACCACCGTCGATGCCCGCACCCTGTCCGGCTGCGCCTCAGCGTTCGTCTGAGTCGTCCATATAGCCTTGCAGCATGTTGAACTGCATCATCAGGAAGGCCATCAGCGCCAGCGGGAAGCCGAAGGTTTCGATCTTGACCCAGAGATCGGTGGACAGGGTGCGCCACACCAGTTCGTTGGCGAGGGCGAGCGCGGCAAAGCCGGCGCAGAGGCGCCGGGTGAGGATCATCCAGCCCTCCATGCGCATCGGCAGCATGTCGTCGAGGATGTAGGCCAGATAGGACCGGCCCTGCAAAAGCCCGATCCCCAGCATCGCCGAGAAGAAGCCGTAGACCAGCGTCGTCTTCATCTTGAAGAACCGCTCGTCGTTGAACCAGGCGGTGAGGCCGCCGAAAAACACGACCATGAAGGCGGTGAAGATCTGGATGCGGCTCAGCTTGCCGGTCAGAACCCACAGGATGCCCATCGCGGCCAGCATGATCGGCACGAACAGGACGGCGGCGACGATGAACCCGGAATATTCGGTGCCGGAGACCACGAAGGTTTCATCCCGAAGGCGCAGGTAGATCACGAAGAAGGCCAGCGTGGGGCCGAGTTCCAGCACCTGTTTCAGAAACGGATTGATGTCTTTCCCGGTCGCCATGTCTTTCCACCTGCCGCTCAGCCGCCCATTTCAACTATCACAGCGCCGAGCGCAATCAATGCCATTAGGGCAATTCGTCTCGGCCCGACGGTCTCTTTCAGGACCAGCCAGCCGATCAGCGCGGCAAAGACCGTGGAGGTCTCCCGCAGCACCGCGGCTTCGCCCACCTTGTCGAGCCGCGTCGCCAGCATGATCGCGCCGAAGGACAGGAAGGCGACGATGCCGCCGACGACCCCGCGCAGCATCAGCGGGCCGGGCGCGGGCCGGTGCACCATCGCCCGCCAGCGCAGGAAGGCGTAGAACGGCAAGACCGCGCCGTCGATCATGAAGAACCAGGCCAGAAAGGTGAACGGATCGGCGGTGGCGCGGATGCCATAGGCGTCATAGGTGGTGTAGAGCGCCACGAACAGCCCGGTCACGAAGGCCAGCCCCAGCGCCACCACCAGCGTGTCGCGTTCAGTCTCGAGATATCTGAGATTGTAGACCGCAAGCCCGAAGATCCCCGACAGCAGCACCAGCACGCCCAGCCATTGCACAGGCGAAAACACCTCGTCGAACAGCAGATAGGCGCCGATCACCGCAAACAGGGGTCCGGTGCCGCGGACCACCGGGTAGACCACCGTGTAGGAACCCTTGGTATAGGCCATGGCCTGCAGGATCTTGTAGAGGATGTGGATGAGCCAGGCGGTGGCGACGATCGGCCACATATGCGGCTCGGGCCAGGGCACGACGAAGAGCGCGAAGGGCGCCGCCATGAGGCCGTAGGAAGCGTCGATCGCGCCGCGCGACAGCCAGGGATCGTGGCGGCCTTTCTGCAGGGCGCCGAACACGGCATGCAGGAAGGCGGCCATCAGGGCGAGGCCGAGGGCCAGGCGGTGGCCGGAGTCGGTGCCTTCGAGGGAGATCAGCCAGTCGCTCACGGCCGGGCCTTTCGCGGGGCGCAGAGGCCGGGGGCTGCCTGCCCCCGGACCCCCGGGAGTATTTTCGGCAAGATGAAGATCAGGACCGCTCGAGCCCGGTCAGGGCGGCGGCGAAGTCCTCGGGGTCGAAGGGGGCGAGGTCGTCGATCTGCTCGCCGACGCCGATGGCGTGGATCGGCAGGCCGAACCTGTCGGCCAGCGCCACCAGCACCCCGCCCTTGGCGGTGCCGTCGAGCTTGGTCATCACCAGGCCGGTGACATCGGCCAGCTTGCGGAAGGTTTCCACCTGGCTGAGCGCGTTCTGGCCGGTGGTGGCGTCGAGCACCAGGAGCGTGTTGTGGGGGGCGGTGTCGTCGATCTTGCGGATCACCCGGACGATCTTGGCCAGCTCCTCCATCAGGTCGGCGCGGTTCTGCAGGCGGCCGGCGGTGTCGATCAGCAGCAGGTCGGCGCCGTCCGCCTGCGCCTGGGTCAGGGCGTCGAAGGCCAGCGAGGCCGGATCGGAGCCTTCGGGCGCGGTCAGCACCGGCACGCCGGCGCGGTCGCCCCAGATCTGCAGCTGTTCGACCGCGGCGGCGCGGAAGGTGTCGCCGGCGGCGATCACCACCTTCTTGCCGGCGGCCTTGAACTGGCTGGCGAGCTTGCCGATGGTCGTGGTCTTTCCGGACCCGTTGACGCCGACCACCAGCACCACCTGCGGGCGCTTGGGGTAGAGCGGAAGGGGTTTGGCGACGGGCTCCATGACGCGGGCCACCTCGCGGGCCAGAAGCTGCTTGATCTCGTCGGTCGAGAGCTTCCTGCCATAGCGCCCTTCGGCCATGTTGGCGGTGACGCGCAGGGCGGTGTCCACGCCCATGTCCGAGGCGATCAGCAGTTCCTCGAGCTGTTCCAGCATGTCGTCGTCGAGCGTGCGGCGCATCACCCTGCGCGCATCGCCGCGGGAGAACAGGCGGCCCAGCAGGCCCTTTTGCGACTCCGGCGCGGGGTCCTCGGGCGGCGGGGGCGCGGGCGTCGGATCGGCCGGAGCGGGCGACGGCGTTTCCTGCGGTTGCGGGGCCGGGGCGGGCTCAGGGATCTCGGGCACCGGCTGCGGTTCCGGCTCGGGTTCGGGGATCACCGGGTCGGGCGTGCCGGGCGTTTCCTCGCCGCCATCCTCGACGATCGCGTCGAGCCCCTGTTCGAGCTTGGACGAGGATTTGAACAGCCGGTCCTTGAGCTTGGAAAAAAACGCCATCTTCGGTCTCCGCGGGTGTTTCCCTCACCTAATGCGGAATGGCGGCGGTTGCAAAGGGTCAGACGAAGGCTGCGACAAACCCGGCCTGGGCGCCCCAGTAGAGCGGCCAGACCAGATAGGGCGCCAGCCTGAGCGTCGGGTGGCCTTCGGGCAGGAGGAACTTTTCCGTGGCCAGGATCAGGTCCGAGGCGATGAAGGCCAGCGCCGCGGGCAGCGCCCAGCGCAGCGCGCCGATCTCGGGCAGGGCCAGCACCGCGATGCCCATGCCGAGGATGACCGGGATGTAGGCCAGGACCGGCCCCCTGAGATCGCCGGCGCGCGCCGCCAGCAGCGTGGCCATGACGATCCCCAGAATGACCAGCGACCAGACGATGGTGGGAAACTCCAGGATCCGGGCCGCATCGCTGCCCGGAAAGGTCAGGAACAGCGCGATATAGGCCAGGTGGCCCGCCGCAAAGGCGCCGACACCGCCCATGAAGGTCGCGTCGCTGTCGCGCGACAAAAGCGCATCGCCAAGCGCGCAGAGCGCCAGGGCCGCGACCAGCAGCCAGGGCCCGTCGGCAACCGCGGCCAGCACCGCCAGAAGCGCCACCGCTCCGGTTTTCAGCACCGTGCGCAGGAGGCCGGCCGGATGCGCGACCTTGGGCAGATAGGCCACCGCGCAGGCGGCCGCGGCCAGGAACAGGAAATGGGGCATGGGACGCATCCTCGGTTGGTTGGGCAAGGGGGGCAAAAACCGGCGCGGATTTCAACCGCAAAGGCGGAAACGGTGGGCGGAATGACGCGATGTCAATCCGGCCCGGACGCGGGCGTGTGGCGCCGGGCGGCGCGATCTGACAGAATTGGCGCATGTTGACGCGTATTGTGATTCCTCTGGTTCTGGCGGGCAAGGTCGCCGCCGCGGCCGAGCCGATGTCGGCCGATGAGTTCGACGCCTACACGCAGGGAAAGACCTTGTTTTACGGCTTTGACGGCGTGGCTTACGGCGTCGAGCGGTATCTGCCCAACCGGCGGGTGATCTGGTCGTTTCTGGACGGCGACTGCAAGGAAGGCGTCTGGTACGAGCAGGGCGAGCAGATCTGTTTCATCTACGAAGACCGGCTGGACCCGCAATGCTGGGTGTTTCTGCAGTCGCCCGCGGGCCTGATCGCGCAATTCGAGGGCGACCCGGAAGCCACCGAGCTGTACGAGGCCGAGGATATCGGCGAAGAGATGATCTGTTACGGGCCGGATGTGGGTGTGTGAGCCTCCGCTCCGGGGCTCAGAACAGCGAGCCCTGGGTGGGCGGTTCGGGTTTTGGCTTTCGGCTGGACGGTTTTTCGGGGGCTGCCGTTCCCGCGGTCATCTTGCCGTCGGCAAATTCGATTTCCAGCGTCCCGTGGCGGGCGGCCTCGGCCCTGGTCTTGATCAGCGCCCCCTCGGCCCGGACGACCGCATATCCGCGCTCCAGCGTCGCCTTGTAGCCGAGCGTTTCGCGCAGCCGGTCGGTGGCGTCGAGATTCTGGCGCAGCCGGTCGATGCGGGCGGTCTGCGCGGCGGTCAGCCGGTCGCCGAGGCGGGTCAGGTCGTCGCGGCGGGATCTGAGCTCGCGTGCAATCGGGCGCAGCGACAGGCGCGAGGCCAGGTTGCGCCAGCGATCCCGGCGCGCGTCAACCAGGTTGCGCAGGGTTGACGGGCGCAGGTGGGCCGACATGTCGAGCAGCCGGACGCGGCGGTTCTGGACGCCGCGGATCAGCGCGTTTGGCAGGCGCTCGGACGCCTGGTCCAGCCGCTGCCGGGGCGTGTCCAGCAGGGTGTCGGCGCGGGGCAGGGCGCGGGACAGGTCGCGCAGGCGCTGGGCGCGGCGCTGCACCGCGTCGGTGGCCGCGCGCGACAGGCGGGCGCCCTGTTCGCCGGTCCAGGCCAGCAGCTCCATCCGCACCGGCACGGCGAGTTCGGCGGCGGCGGTCGGCGTGGGCGCGCGGCGGTCGGACACATAGTCGATCAGGGTGGTGTCGGTTTCGTGGCCGACCGCCGAGATCAGCGGGATTTGCGAGGCGGCGGCGGCGCGGGCGACGATTTCCTCGTTGAAGCCCCACAGATCCTCGATCGAGCCGCCGCCGCGGGCGACGATGATCAGGTCCGGGCGCGGCAATGCGCCACCGGGGGTCAGGCGGTTGAACCCCTCGATGGCGCGGGCCACCTCGGGGGCGCAGCTGGACCCCTGCACCGCGACCGGCCAGATCAGCACCTTGCGCGGAAAGCGGTCGCGCAGGCGGTGCAGGATGTCGCGTATCACCGCGCCCGAGGGCGAGGTGACGACACCGATGATTCCCGGCAGGAACGGCAGGGGTTTCTTGCGTTCGGACGCGAACAGGCCCTCGGCCTCAAGCTGCTTCTTGCGTTTTTCCAGCAGCGCCATCAGCGCGCCCTGACCCGCGACGGCCACCTCGTCCACGTTCAGGTTGTACTTGGACTGCGCGCCAAAGGCGGTCAGCCGGCCGGTGACGACGACCTCCAGCCCCTCTTCAGGGATGACGGACAGCCCCGCGACCTGGCCTTTCCAGGTGGTGCAGGCCAGCACGTTGCGGTCATCCTTGATGTCGTAATAGAGATGCCCCGAACGCGCCTTGAACACGCGCCCCACCTCGCCGCGCACCCGGATGCGCCCGAAGCTGCCTTCGAGCGTGCGCTTCACCTCGCCGGAGATTTCCGAGACGGTGTATTCGGGCATGTTCTGCCCCGGAATCGGATCGTCGAGAAGGTCGGACATTTGATCGCCTTGTTTCGCCTGCCGGCCCAGCTTAGAACGCCGCGCAGGCAAGGCCAAGCAGATCGGAGACAGCTTCATGAACATCCTCATTCTCGGCGGCGGCGGGCGCGAGCACAGCTTGGCCTGGGCGGTGATGCAGAATCCCAAATGCGACCGCCTGATCGTCGCGCCGGGCAATGCGGGGATCGCGCAGATCGCGGAATGCGCGGCGCTGGACATCGAGAATGGCGGCGCGGTCGTCAACTTCGCCGAGGAGAACGCCATCGACTTCGTGATCGTGGGGCCCGAGGCGCCGCTGGCCGCGGGCGTGGCGGACCGGCTGCGCGAGGCGGGCATTCTGGTGTTCGGCCCGTCTGCCGAGGCGGCCCGGCTGGAAGCCTCGAAAAGCTTCACCAAGGAGATCTGCGATGCGGCGGGCGCGCCCACCGCGGCCTATGCCCGGTTCACCGAAGCCGCACCCGCCATCGCCCATATCCGCGCGCAGGGCGCGCCCATCGTGGTCAAGGCCGACGGTCTGGCCGCGGGCAAGGGGGTGATCGTCGCGATGGACGAGGAAACCGCGATTGCCGCCGTCGAGGAGATGTTCGGCGGCGCGTTCGGCGGGGCCGGGGCGGAAGTGGTGATCGAGGAATTCATGGAGGGTGAAGAGGCGTCGCTCTTCGTGCTCTGCGACGGCGAAAACATCCTGTCCGTCGGCACCGCGCAGGACCACAAGCGGATCGGCGAAGGCGACACCGGCCCGAACACCGGCGGCATGGGCGCCTATTCCCCCGCGCCGGTTCTGAGCCCCGAGGTCGAGGCACGGGCGCTGGACGAGATCGTGCGCCCCACCATCGCGGAAATGGCCCGGCGCGGCACACCGTTTCAGGGCGTGCTCTATGCCGGTCTGATGATCCGCGACGGCCGGCCGCGGCTGGTGGAATACAACGTGCGCTTCGGCGATCCGGAATGCCAGGTGCTGATGATGCGGCTGGGGGCGCAGGTTCTGGACCTGATGCAGGCGTCGGCCGAGGGGCGTCTGGCCGAGGCGCGGGTGAACTGGGCCGACGATCATGCGATCACGGTGGTGATGGCGGCGCAGGGGTATCCGGGCAGCTACGAGAAAGGGACGGTGATCCGGGGGCTGGATGCGCTGCCCGAGGACAGCGGCAACATGGTGTTCCACGCGGGAACCAAGGCGTCCGAAGGCGCGGTTCTGGCCAGCGGCGGGCGGGTTCTGAACGTCACCGCGCGCGGCGACAGCCTGCGCGAGGCGCGCGACCGGGCCTATGCCATGGTCGAGTCCATCGATTGGGCGGATGGCTATTTCCGCCGCGACATCGGTTGGCGGGCGCTCTGACCGGCCCTTGCGGGCGGCTTTTTCGGGCGCCGGCGTCACAGGAGGTTTTCTTTCGTCTTTCCGGTGCATTATGATCGGAGCGAGGAGAGACCGATGCCCGGACCGATTGCCCAGGCGGAACTGGACGCCGCTTATGCGGCCCGCGACCTGCGCGCGCTGGCCTTCGACTGGGTTCCGGTCGGGATCGTCGTGACCGAGTCGCGGGTGATCCGCGAGGTCAATCGCCGGTTCTGCCAGATGTTCGCCTATGAGCGCGAGGAGCTGCTGGACCGGTTGTTCGCCTTCCTCTATCCCAGCGAAGAGGAATTCTCGAACATCCTGCATCGCGGCGACAAGGAGCTGGGCGAGGGCAACCTGTACTGGGACGAACGGGTGATGCGGCGCAAGACCGGCGACCTGTTCTGGTGCCGGGTGCGGGGCCAGACCTTCACGCCCGAGGATCCGCTGGGGCGGGCGGTGTGGAGCTTTGCCGATCTCTCGGCCATCCGGCCCTACCAGCCGCTGACGCGGCGCGAGCGCGAGGTGTTCTCGCTGTTGAGCGAGGGGCGCACCAGCAAGGAGATCGCCCGCGAGCTGGATCTGAGCTATCGCACCGTCGAAGTGCATCGCGCGCGGCTGCTGAAGAAGTTCGGGGCCAGCAACACCGCCGCCCTGTTCCAGTCGCTGGGCGGGATCGACGGCGATCACGTGGTGCGGACCGGACCCTGACGGGTCAGTCGCAGGCGAGCGCGCCGGACATGGCCTTGGCGGTGAAGGGGCCGAGGGCCTCGGTGATCCAGCCCCCGTCATACCGGACCGCGACGATTTCGCGCCAGTCGGCGCTGGCGATGATCAGCTCCGGTCCCGCACCGCAGTCGCGCAGCCCGCCCGAGATGAAATCCTCGCCGATGCGGTGGTTGGTCAGGCCGGGCAGGGCGGCGATTTCGCTCAGCGCGCCGTTTTCATAGCGCCAGATGCGCAGGGTCTTGGCCAGGTGCGGGCGATCCACATAGGCGATTTCCACATGACCGTCGCCATCCAGATCGGCCGCGCCGACCGGGGCCAGCCAGCGGAACCGGGTGCCGATATGCGGGGTGGCGGCCAGCTTGCCGCCGGGGCCATAGATGGCGAGGCTCGCGCCGGTCTGCGCCTCGCTTTCCACCACGATCACCTCGGGCGTTCCATCGCTGTCGAGATCCGCGAGGCGCGGGCTCAGATCTTCGAAAACCCGGTTCCGGTCCAGCCGGTGGGTGACGGTGCGGCCATCTGCCAGGGTCAGTTCCAGCGCGCCCCATTCCAGCGCATCGCCCAGGACCGCATGGGGGTAGCGCGGGGTCGGCTCGGCATACCGGGCCGCCGCGATCGTGTCGGCCTGGACCGCGGCGCCCATGCCGGCCACCAGCCACAGGCCCAGAGCCGCGGCACCGCCGCGAAACGGCCGCCGGCAGCCGGCGCGGCGCGGCATCAGATCTGTTTTTCCGGCATCTGCACGACCAACCCGTCCAGCGCATCTGTGACCTTGATCTGGCAGGTCAGGCGCGAGCGGGCCGGGTCGGGTTCATAGGCAAAGTCCAGCATGTCCTCTTCCATGTCGTCCTTGGCGGGCAGTTTTTCGACCCAGTCGGGATGGACATAGACATGGCAGGTCGAACAGGCGCAGGCGCCGCCGCAATCGGCTTCGATGCCGGGAATGTTGTTGTCGCGGGCGCCTTCCATCACGGTCAGACCGTTGGCGACCTCGACGGTGTGCTCGGTGCCACCGTGCTCGATATAGGTGATCTTTGCCATTCGCGCGTCTTCCTTCTGCGATGTTCCGAACCTTCCTTAGTCAAGCCATTTGGCTGTTTCCACCCCCATTTGCGACCCGTGACGGCGCGTCTGGACATTCGCGGCAAGTGTTCTATCTTTGTTCTCATGATCGTGACACCCATATCTCCCGCCGCCCCGGCCCGCGACTGGCCCCGCCCGCCCGCCTGCCTGCCCGCCAACCGGCTGGACGCCCCGCCCGAGGGCGCGCGGGTGACGGTGGCCGGGCTGGTGATCCTGCGGCAGCGGCCGGGGACGGCCAAGGGGGTGATCTTCGTCACGCTCGAGGACGAGACCGGGGTGGTCAACGTGGTGGTCTGGCGCAAGATCTACGAACGCTTCCGCCGGGCGGTGATTTCGGGGCGGCTGCTGCGGGTCACGGGCCGGATGCAGCGGGCGCATTCGGTGACCCATGTGATCGCGGAAGAGATCGAGGACATCTCGGAGATGCTGGACCTGCTGGTGCGGGGGGAGGGGGTGGAGCCCCGCCCTGACGGACGAAGCTGACAGGGCGCCGTTTTGCAGCTAGCGTTTTGCAAACGGAGGGAGAAGCATGCAGGATACCGTGACGGGCGGGTGCAAATGCGGCTTGGTCAGATACAGCGGCGACCGGGCCGAGGCGCCAATGTTTCGCTGTCACTGCCGCGATTGTCAGCAACTCACCGGCACCGGGCATTCCGAAATGATGCCGCTCGACGCCGCGACCTTCTCGATCGGCGATGCCTGCAGGACGTTTGAAATGGCCGGCGGATCGGGCCGACCGACCTACAGCGGGTTTTGCCCGCGTTGCGGATCGCAATTGACGCGCCGAAGCGCGCGGATGGGCGACCGCATCTATGTTCATGCAGCCTCGCTGGACGATCCCTCGGCTTACGCGCCGGCAAAATCCATCTATTCGAACGCCGCGCAACTCTGGGATGACGGGGTCATCGTGAGCAAGGACTAGCGATCGCGGCGAAGCCCGGCGCCAAGACGTTGGAAATGCGGCGCTTTCAAACCGGATGCCCGTGGAGAGACCCGTTCCGGACGCGCCTGACATGCCCGGCCAACACGGCTGCGTGCCCATGTCTCCTGGTCGCAAATCTCCACCGTCGTCATGCCGCTTTGACGACAAACCGTTCCAATCTAGATCGAATTGCGTTGCACATATTGGGACAAAGCTATGAAACCAAGATACTTTGCAGTTCTTGCCGGGCTGATTTCCACGCCTTTGGCCGCACAGGAAACGGTAACTCCCGAAACCTACATCCGTTCCGAAGTCGACATGTCGTTCGCGCAGTTTCAGTTCAACGCGGGCAGCGACGTGAACCGCTTCTATTACATCCGCAAGCCTACGCCGCTGGATGCTCAGGCCGTGGTGCGCATGAACCGGGATACCCTCTATGCGGGCGCGGTCGTGGATACCGAAGGTGGCGCGACCATCACGATCCCCGAGTTCCCGGATGATCGGTATTTCTCGATCCTGGTGATCGACAACGACCACTATGCCCCGGTCGTGTTCTACGAACCCGGCACCCATGACATCCCCGGCGATACCAAATATGTGTCGTTGATCATGCGCATCCAGATCATGGACCCGTCCGACCCCGAGGACGTGAACTTGGTCAACCGGATGCAGAACGCGTTCCAGATCCAAGCCAACAGCCACGATCTTTTCCCCGAACCGAAATGGGACGTGGACAGCATGTTGGCGCTGCGGTCGGCCTATGAAACAGAGTTCCAGAAATTCGATCAATATGAGCCGGACTGGATGGGTCCGCGCGGTGAGGTCAACGAGGACACGCGCCATCTGGCCGTGGCGGGCGCCTGGGGCCTGTTTCCGGAAAAAGACGCGGTCTATATCAACTATGCCGGCCCGCCGAAGGCAGACGGATGCTACACCGCGACCTATGAGGTTCCGCCGAACGATGCCTTCTGGTCGATCACCGTCTACGGATCCGACGGCTTCATGAAAAGCGACACCAACATCGTCAACGACCGCAACGTGGCGCTCAACGACGATGGTACCTTCACGGTCTTTTTCGGCGCGGAGGAGGCCTGCGGCGCCCAGTCGAACCGCGTCGACATCACCGAAGGGTGGAACTTCCTGATGCGGATATATCGTCCGGGTCGGGCTGTGCTTGAGCGCACCTACAAGCTACCGGAAGTCGAGGAGGTCTCCTGATGAGAAGAGCGTTCTGGATTTCATTTGCGCTTGCCGCGATGGGCGCCGCCCCGGCCGTTTCCGGTGAAACGGAAGTCACGCTGGAGAATTTCACCCTTGCCGAAACGGATCTCTACATGTCGGATCATTCCGCCGAGCACGCGGTGAACACGATCCGCCATTCGCGGGAACCTTCCGGTCCTGACAACCAGTTCGTCATCACCGAAAACAAGGACGTTCTGTACAGTCACGCCGTCGTAGACACCGAAGGCGGGGTCACGATCACGAACCCGGACTGGGATTACCTGTCGATGATCCAGATCATCGATGAAGCCCACTATACGCTGCATGTACTGTATGCCGGCGAAAGCGTCACTCTGACGCCGCAAGACCTGTCGACGGGACGCTATGTGTTCCTGAACATGCGCACCGGTCTGAAATCCACCGATGAAGCGGGATTGAAGGAGGCGCATGCGCATCAGGACGGTTTTCTGATCGAGGCCGCCTCGGCCCAACCGTATTCTCCGAAAGGCTTTGACCGCGCCAGCCAGGACGAAATTCGCGCGTCGTTGGTTGCCCGGGCCGGCGAAGCCGATCAGCCCGAGAAGTTCTTTGGCCGGCCGGAAGATGTCGATCCCGAGATGTTCCTGATCGCGACGGCAAAGGGCTGGGGCGGGTTGCCCTTCAAGGATGCGGTCTACATCTCGACCATCGTGCCCGAAGGCGAGGCCGCCCAAGGCGCATGTTCCCAGATGACCTTGCCCGAACCCCCCCCTGAAGTTTGACGACGGCGCGTTCTTTTCGGTCACGACCTACAGTGCCGACAGCTGGATCGTCGAAGAGAACTTCGCGCTGAACAACCGTGCGGCCGAAGCCAATGACGATGGATCGATCACCTTCCGGTACAACTGCCCTGGGCAGGCGAACAATCTGGACGTTCAACCGGGCTGGACGCAGGTCATCCGTCTGTACCAGCCGGAAAGCTCCGAGGCGATCTCCGATTACGTGGACAAGATCACGTCGAGTGTCAGGATCCAGCCGGGCGGGTGATTCTGCGGCGGCGGAGCGATCCTCGGGATCGCCGCCCCGCTTCACCGCTTGAACAACACCGCCTGCGCCTCTTTGCTCCGGTGATCCCCGCGCAGTTCGGCGTGCAGTGCCCGCCCGGCCTGCACGCCGGGACGCGCGCCCACCACCTCCAGCCAGCGGGCGAAGTGCGGCTTGTCCTCCAAGCTCTGCTGCTGGCCCTCCCACAGGCTGGCCCAGCCCCAGATCGCCATGTCGGCGATGGAATAGAAGTCGCCGGCGACATATTCGTTCGCGGCCAACCGCCGGTCCAGCACGGCATACAGACGCGCGACCTCGGTGCGGTAGCGGTCCTTGGCATAGGGGATGTCCTGCGGCGGGTCCAGATGGGGCGCGTATTTCAGAAAGTGATGCGCCTGTCCCGCCATCGGGCCGACGCCGCCCATCTGCCACATCAGCCATTCCTCGACCGCGATCCGCTCGCGCTCGGTCCGCCCATGGAACCTGCCGGTCTTGCGCGCCAGATACATCAGGATCGCGCCGCTTTCGAACACCGAGACCGGCGCGCCGTCCGGACCCTCGGGATCGACGATGGCGGGCATCTTGTTGTTCGGCGCGATCCTGAGGAACTCGGGGTCGTACTGGTCGCCCTTGCCGATGTCGATCAGGCGCACGGCATAGGGCAGCCCCATCTCTTCCAGCGCGATGGAGACCTTCCAGCCGTTCGGCGTGGGCCAGTAATGGAATTCGATCGGGTCGGCCATGCGTCCTCCTCAGTCGGAGGGGATCATGAGGCATTCTCGGCAAACGGCAAGAGCTCTTGCGGGCGGGGCAGGGCAAAAAGCCGTGACCAGCGCCGGGACGGCCGCGCGGGCAGGCCGTGGCGCAGGACGGGCAGGCTCAGCCGTTCGGGGTTGCGCAGCAGGTTGTTGTAGGCCCGCATGACGCCCGGCCGGGTATAGCTGGACCAGTGGCAGACCCGGCGCTGCGGCGGCGCGATCGGAAAGACCAGGCGCGACAGGTGGTCGAGCGTGTCGGGGCAATCGAGTTGCAGCGTCACCGCGTTGGGCGCGTCCAGGCCCAGACCGATGGTCCGGTCGCCGCGCCGGGGCGGCTGGATCAGCCATTCGTAGAGATAGTCGAACAGATCGTTCTCGCGGCTGGTCACGTTGATGAGCTCGGCGGCCCGGCCTGCCGGTGTCGCAAGCGCGGCGCGGGCGCGGCTCTGATAGGCCGCGCCGGTCAGCGAGATGATCCGCCCCAGCGCGCCCGCGGGAATGTGGTGCAACGCTTCGAGCGCCAGTTCGGTGCCCATCGAATGGCCGATGAAATGGATCGGCCGGCCGGGCCTCGTCCGGTGCAGCTCGGTGACGATCCCGGCCAGCACGCGGCCGGCCCGGACCGCGCGCCGATGCGCCGCCCAGAGCGGTCCCCGCGCGTCCCAACCGAAGGCGATGGCGAGCCCTTCGTCGTCGAAGCCCGACCCGAAGCCCAGCTCCTGCGGCCAGCTTGCGCAATACCACGGCATCGGGGACGGGCTGAGCGACAGGATGTGGCGATGGGGGCAGGCATGGGCATCATCCGGGCGGTACTTGTAGCCGTGGGTCATGATGATCACCGGCCCGTCGACTTCGGGCATCTGCCGCAGCGTCCGATACATCGGTCGGCGGCTGCCGTGCAGTTCCGCACGGTCGCGTATGGCATTGATCCGGATCACTGGCATGGCGCAGCCTCACACAAGATGTTGTGGCCGTGCTCTGTCATAGCGCTATGACGGTTGCGTGAAACGACGGTTACAGAAGCGTGACGATGGCGCGTTCAGGCTTGACGGAACGCCAACTGCGGCGTAAGGGCAACATCAGGACCACGTGGCGATTTGTTACCGGATTGCGGGCCACGTTAAACAACACCGCTAAAAGGTCAGGATGAAAGACCCCTTTCGCTTGACCGCGTCAGGGGTTTTTTCTTTGCCCTCGGGGTCCGGGGCGGAAAGGGACGAGATGAGCGAGAGCTGGAGCAAGCGCACCCAGGCCGTGCATGGCGGGATCCGCCGCAGTCAGTACAACGAGGTGAGCGAGGCGATCTTTCTGACCCAGGGCTTCGTCTATGACACCGCCGAGCAGGCCGAGGCGCGGTTCATCGAATGCGGCCCGGACGAGTTCATCTATGCGCGCTACGGCAATCCGACCGTGTCGATGTTCGAACAGCGGATCGCGGCGCTGGAAGGCGGCGAGGATGCCTTTGCCACCGCCTCGGGCATGGCGGCGGTGAACGGCGCGTTGGCCTCGATGCTGAAGGCGGGGGATCACGTGGTCTCGGCCAAGGCGCTGTTCGGGTCGTGCCTTTACATCCTCGAAAACATCCTGACCCGCTATGGCGTCGAGGTGACATTTGTCGACGGCACCGATCTGGACCAGTGGCGGGCGGCGATCCGGCCCGACACCAGGGCGGTGTTCTTCGAATCCATGTCGAACCCGACGCTCGAGGTGATCGACATCGCCGGGGTCGCCGATCTGGCCCATGCGGTGGGGGCGACGGTGATCGTGGACAACGTGTTTTCCACCCCGGTCTATTCGCAGGCCATCGCGCAGGGGGCGGATGTGGTCGTCTATTCGGCGACCAAGCATATCGACGGACAGGGCCGCGCGCTGGGCGGGGTGATCATCGGCACCCGCGACTTCATCCGCGGCACGGTCGAGCCCTATCTGAAACACACCGGCGGCGCGCTGAGTCCGTTCAACGCCTGGATCATGCTCAAGGGGCTGGAGACCCTGTCCTTGCGGGTCAATGCCCAGACCGCAACGGCGCAGAAGATCGCCGAGGCGCTGGAGGGCCACCCGGCGCTGGCGCGCACGCTGTATCCGGGGCTGGCATCGCACGGGCAGAACGGGCTGGTGCAGCGCCAACTGGGCGGCAAGGGCGGCACGGTGCTGTCGCTGGACATCAAGGGCGGCAAGCCGGCGGCCTTCGCCTTTCTGAACGCCATGACCATTCCGGTGATTTCCAACAACCTGGGGGATGCGAAATCCATCGCCACCCACCCCGCCACCACCACGCATCAGCGGTTGAGCGAGGCGCAGCGCGCGGAACTTGGGATCACCCCCGGCCTGATCCGGGTTTCGGTCGGGCTGGAGGATGCCGACGACCTGCTGGCCGATCTGCGGCACGCTCTGGACGCTTCGCAGGCGTGACGGCGGTCGGGCCGCGGTCTCACATCTCCCAGGGGAACGTGTCCAGCCGTTCGGCCCCGGTTTCGGTGATCAGAACCTGCGTTTCCAGCTTGACGCTTTCCGATCCGTACTCGGCGATCAGGCTTTCGACGCAGACCACCTGACCGGCCTCGAAGCACCCGCCGTGGCTGGCGTCGAAATCCGGGTGCAGCAGCACCACGGGCCATTCGTCGGCCATGCCCACGCCATGCACCGCCAGGGAATAGCGGTAGGGCCGGTAGGCGGCGGGAATGCGCCAGCTTCTGGCGTTGAACTCGGCAAAGCTCAGGCCCGGTTCCAGCAGGGCGAGGTTGTGGTCGATCTGCGCCCGCGCCGCCGCGTACAGACGCTTCTGCCGGTCGGTCATCGGCGCGTCGCCGCAGGTCCAGGACCGGCTCAGGTCGGCGCAATAGCCGTAGGGGCCGATCATGTCGGTGTCGAAGGCGATCATCTCGCCCAGCCGGCACTCCCGGCCGGAACATTCCCTGTACCAGGGGTTGGTGTTCGGGCCGCAGGTCAAAAGCTTGGTTTCCAGCCACTCCCCGCCCGAGCGCGCGTTCTCGAAATGCAGTTGCGCCCACAGCGCCCGCTCGGTCACGCCGGGAACCGAGTGTTCATAGATCCGGGCCATCCCCGCCTCGCAGACGCGGATGGTCCACCGCATCAGGGCGATCTCGTCCTCGGACTTGATCGCGCGGGCGATCTCGGTGATCTGGCCGCCCTCGACGATCTCGACCCCACGCGCGCCCAGCGCGGCAACGCCCTCGGGGTCCAGCCGGTCCGCCGCCAGCCGCATGTTGCCGCTGCCATGCGCGCGCAGTTCGGCGGCGATCTCGTCGGCCCAGCGGGTCAGGCGTTCCTCCGACCTGTCACCGGCGCACATGAACATCCAGCCGATCGCAATGCGCAACTCGTCGATGCCCGGCAGGCCGTCGTTGAGGTGTTCGCAGCCCTTGAACTCGAACATAATCCCCGGCCCGCCATTCAGGATCAGCGCGTATCGGATCGGATTGTGGCTGGTCCAGACGCCCATGTTGGAACTGTCGAAGGCATAGCGGATGTTGACCGGGTCATAGAGCAGCAGGCCCGCCACGTCATGCAGGTCCATCATCGTCCGCAGCCGGCCCAGCCGATAGGCGCGGGCGCGGTCCAGAACCTCCTGCGGCAGGGGGCTTTTCAGCGGTTTCTCCGCGCCCTCGGCATTCAGATAGGCCAGCTTGCGGGCATCGCGGAAGGGGTCGGGCCGGTTCATGACGCGCGGCCGTAAAAGCCGATGCGCTCGCTTTCGGAAAACACGACGCCGGGGTGCTCGTAATAGGAGAACACCGCGATGACGCGGGCGCGCGCGCCCCTGACCGGCGTGACCCGATGGGCCGTGTTCTTGCCCTTGAACACGTTGAGCGTGCCGGGGCTGAGCGTGATCACCCGGCTTTCCGGATCCTCGCCGCGCAGGAGCCGCGCCACCCCGTCATAGTTCGGGTCCGCCGCGCTGCGCAGGTCGGTGCGGTACTCGAACCCGCCGCCCGCCTCGGGGGCTTGCAGCAGCAGGGTCGTGGTGAATTCCGACCGGTCGAAATGCCAGTTCAGCGCCTGCCCCTCGTGATAGGACATGACATTGATCCGGGCCAGCGGATCGTCCATCACATGCAGTTCCGGTTTGTCCATCGTCGCGGCAAGGAACTTCGCGAATTGCGGCCATTCGTACAGCCGCGTCAGGGCCGATCCGGCGATCTGGTCGGCGCAGAGCGTGCGGTTCGAGGTCATGAATTCGCGCAGGGCGGGATGATCCGGCGGCAGATCCTCGACCGGCTTGAAATAGATGTTGTGGCGCCGCTCGTGCAGAAACGCCTCGGTCTCGAACCGCGGGCGCATCTCGGCGACCGTCTGCGCGGCCACGTCCGGGCGCATCAGCCCGTCCAGATTGAACATGCCGTGCCGGGCCAGATCGGCGCGGCAGCGCCGCACCAGATCGGACCAGGCCGGGGTGCCGGGACGGTCGAGCGGAAAACGGTCGAGGTCGAGAATGTCGCGCATGTGCGGTCTCCTGCATGTGCCCGGATCAGAGTGCCGCGTCTTTGCATTTTTACCCACCATAAATTATCTTGCACAGCATAAGGAAAACTTGCGCCGATACAGATGAAGCTTCCCCCGCTCAATGCCCTGCGCGCCTTTGAATGCGCCGCCCGGACCGGCAGCTTTGCCGCGGCCGGTGCGGAACTGGGCGTGACCTCGGCGGCGGTCAGCCTGCAGGTCCGGAACCTGGAGGACTGGCTGGGCCGCCAGCTGTTCACCCGCAAGGCCAACCAGATCCGTCTCACCGATGCCGGGCGCGACTATTACGCGAACGCCGCCTCGGCGCTGACCGACATCGCCAGTTTCACCGAGGCGCTGACCGCCAGCGATCCGCGCCGCCCGCTGGTGATCAGCGCCACGCCGGCGCTGGGCGAGTTGTGGCTGCCCGCGCGGCTGGCCCGGTTTGCCGAGACCCACCCGCACGTCCCCGTCGCGCTGCACCTGGAGGCCGAGGACCGCGATCTGGAGCGCCACGGCATCGACGCCCGGCTGAGCTATGGCGGCGAGTTGCCCGACTATCGCCAGCACCCGCTGTTCACGGATCGGCTGATCCCGGTCGCCGACCGCCGGCGCGATCCGGTCACGGCGCGGCGCATCGCCGTCGATTGGGGCGACTCCATCGCCTCGGTGCCCGGCTGGTCCCGGTGGTTCGCGGCGCTGGGCGCGACGCCCGACCGGCAGGCCGAACTCACCGCGCCCTCGGTCCCGGCGGCGCTGGCGCTGGCCGAGGCCGGGGCGGGCGTGGCGCTGTTGCCCGCGCAGGTTCTCGACGGCGCGCTGCACGCGGGCAGGGTGCAGCGATGCCCCGGACCGGCCCTGACGATGCCGCGCCCCTATGTGGTGATCACGGCCCATCACAAGTCGAAATCGCGCAGATTGCAGGGTTTTCTGGCCAGTCTCGGGACGTGAGCCGGCGCAAATCCCTCCAGCATCGTGCGAAAAGACGGATTTCGGCTGAAAATGGCTGTTTTCCTGCGACTTTTTTTGATCCAGACTGCTACTTCCTCCGAAAACCGGTTAGATTGGATTTTGGCCCCACGTCGTTTAATCTCCGGCGACCAGATCAGGAAACGCGCAGATGAACTTTCACCCCCGCGACATCGAAGAAACTCCGGACCGCGAACAGGCCGCCGAGGCTCTGGCGCTGTTGCGGAAATGGGCGAAATCCGCCACGGCCGCGGAAATCGGCGCGCTCGATCCGGCGGTGGCCCGTCTGGTGCCGGGGCTGCTGCCCGAGAACTACCCGGCCTTGTCGCGCGAATACCCTCAGGACTTCGTCGCCGACGAAGCCTATCGGGCGACCCTGCCGGATCTGCAGAACGGCCCCGCCAGCCTGATCCGCGGCGCGAAGCAGCGGATTCAGCATGTGGGCATCTCCAATTTCCGCCTGCCGATCCGCTTCCACCGGAAACATGGCGAGGATCTGACCCTGCAGACCTCCGTCACCGGCACGGTGAGTCTGGATGCCGAAAAGAAGGGCATCAACATGTCCCGGATCATGCGCTCGTTCTACAAGCACGCCGAGCGCACCTTCAGTTTCGAGGTCATGGAGGCGGCGCTGAGCGACTACCTGACCGACCTGGACAGTTTCGACGCCCGCATCCAGATGCGTTTTTCCTATCCGGATCGGGTCGAAAGCCTGCGCTCGGGCCTGTCCGGCTATCAGTATTACGACATTGCGCTGGAGCTGGTCGAACAGGGCGGCGTGCGCCAGAAGATCATGCATCTCGACTATGTCTATTCGTCCACCTGCCCCTGCTCGCTGGAACTCAGCGAACATGCACGGGCGGCGCGCGGGCAACTGGCGACGCCGCATTCGCAGCGGTCGGTGGCGCGGATCTCGGTCGTCGTCGATACCGACGCGGATTGTCTGTGGTTCGAGGATCTGATCGCGCTGTGCCGCCGGGCGGTTCCCACCGAGACCCAGGTGATGGTCAAACGCGAGGACGAACAGGCCTTTGCCGAACTGAACGCGGCCAACCCGATCTTTGTCGAGGATGCGGCGCGGCTGTTCTGCGCCGAGTTGCTGGCCGATCACCATATCGGCGATTTCCGCGTCATCGCCAGCCATCAGGAAAGCCTTCACAGCCATGACGCGGTGTCGGTCCTGACCGAAGGTCCGACCTTTGCGGCCACCAGCCTGGATCCCAAGCTGTTCAATACCCTGATCCACGTCGGCTGAGGGCGGCAAACCCGTCCGATCGGGCGCACCCGCCGCCCGATTGGGGCGGCAATCGGTGTTTTTCTGCCGACAGGACCGGTTTTTCGCTGCGGTGCGGCAATATTGTGCTGCGGTCGCGCGATGATTCGCCCTATGCTGCGCGGGAATCCAGCACCTGCGCCTTGTCCACTGGGATTCAGGGCGCATCGGACCGAAAGGGCCGGAAACGCGCATGGCACGTGCCAGCACAATCAGGAGAGCCCGCCGCCTCTGCGCGGGCATCCCGCCGCTCGCCGCGACGCTGGCTTCTGCTCATCGGATTTTCAAAGGAGATACCCGTAAATGAACCCGATTACCCAACCTTTCGAATATCAGGCCGCCGCGATGCGCGTGGCCGGCTACGCGCTGGCCAGCCAGCTTCGGATCATGCAGATCGTGACCCGCTCGGCCATGGAGGCCCCGATGCTGCAGGTGCGCGCCCTGCAGGCGGCGGCCTCGGCCCCGAGCCGAGCCGCGCCCGCGCCCAAGGCCCGGCCTGCAAAGCCGAAGGTTGTGGCGAAATCGGCTGCGACCCCGGCCGCCAAGGCCAAACCCGCCGCGCGCAAGCGCAGCGCGGTCGCAAAGGCCGCGGCCCCGGCCAAGGACGCCGCGCCCACCAAGGCAGCACCCAAGCCCAAGGCACCGGCAAGGGCAGCGCCCAAGCCCAAGGCGCCGGCAAAGGCAGCCGCAAAGACAGCGCCCAGGCGCAAGGCGCCGGCAAAGGCAGCGCCCAGGCCCGAACCGGCGGTAAAAACGGCCCCCAAGCCCAAGGCACCGGCCCCCGAGGCGGTCGCGGCGAAACCGGCATCTCTGCCCCCCGTGGCGGCGGAAAAGACGGTTGCCGCTCAAGGCGAACCGCTGGCCAAGGCGCCGTCGCCCATGACCGCTGCGCCGCAGCCCGAGCCGCAAGCCGTGGCGCAACCCGCCGCACCGGTGGCGAAACCGGCGCCCGAGGCCAAGAGCGCGCAGCCGGAGCCGGTGAAACCCCAAGCCGCGACGGCACCGGTCAACGCGGATGCCAAGACGGCCCAACCGGCCCCGGCGAAACCCGCGGCAAAGGCCCCTACGGCTCCGGCCCGCAAGCGTGCGGCTGTCCGCACCGCGCCGGCGAAGCAAGAGCCTGCAAAACCGGCGACGCGCCGGCCCCGCGCGCCGTCCAAGCCGCCGGCGATGCCGGAAAGAAAGCCTCAATCCGAGAGCTGACGCCGCCTTCGGCTTGACAGTGCTTCGGTGACGCGCCAACGCTGCGCGTCATGATTGACCTGCGTCCCGTCGGATACGTGATCGGCCTGTTGGTCGCCATTCTCGGCGTCACGATGATGTTTCCGATGCTTGCCGACCTTGTCGAAGGGCGGGGCGAGTGGCATGTGTTCCTGGAAAGCGCCGTCATCACGATCCTGGCGGGGATCATCCTGGCGCTCAGCTGCGCCAATGGCGTGCGCGAAGGTCTGACGATCCGTCAGACCTTCCTTCTGACCACCGGCGTCTGGGTCGCCCTGCCGTTCTTCGGGGCGCTGCCGCTGATGTTCGGCGAGACCGAACTGCGCTTCGTGGACGCGTTCTTTGAATCCATGTCGGGCCTGACCACCACGGGATCGACCGTGATCGACGGCCTGGACGAACTGCCGCGCGGCCTGCTGCTGTGGCGGGGCATCCTGCAATGGCTGGGCGGCATCGGCATCATCGTCGTGGCCATGGTGTTCCTGCCCGAACTGCGGGTCGGCGGAATGCAGATCTTCCGGTCGGAAGGCTTTGAGACCATGGGAAAGATCCTGCCGCGCGCGCAGGAGATCGCGGGGCAGATCTCGTTCATCTACGTGGCGCTCACCCTGGTCTGCGCCATGGTCTATGCGGCGCTGGGGATGAGCTTTTTCGATGCCCTGGTGCATTCGATGACCACCATCGCAACCGGCGGGTTCGCGAATTACGACTCGTCCTTCGCGGCCTTCTCGGGTCCGGTGGAATATGCCGCCGCGATCTTCATGATCCTCGCGGCCCTGCCATTCGTCCGGTATGTGCAACTGGTCAACGGCACCGCGCGGCCCCTGTGGGAAGACAGCCAGATCCGGACCTTTCTGGCCACGGTCGCGGTGCTCGTGGCGGTGGCGACCCTGGTTCTGACCAACCTGTTTCCGCATGACCTCGAGCAGGCGTTCCGCCAGTCGCTCTTCAACATCACCTCGATCATATCCGGCACCGGCTATGCAAGCGCCGACTACATGACCTGGGGCAGCTTTCTGGTGATGGTGTTCTTCTTCATCGGGCTCATCGGCGGCTGCGCCGGTTCGACCGCCTGTTCGATCAAGATCTTCCGGTATCAGCTTCTGTTCGCCTCGATCCGGGTTCAGATCGACCGGATCCGCTCGCCCCACGGAGTCTTCGTCCCCCGCTACGCAGGCCGCGCCATCGGCCCGGACGTGCTGAATTCGGTGATCAGCTTCTTCGTGTTCTTCGTGGTCTCGGTCGGGATCCTGTCCTGGGGGCTGGCGCTGACCGGTCTCGATTTCATCACCTCGGTCTCGGGCGCGGCCACGGCGCTGGCCAATATCGGCCCCGGCCTGGGGCCGCAGATCGGGCCTTCGGGCAATTTCGCGGGCCTGAACGACGCCGCCAAGTGGATGCTGTCGGCGGGCATGCTGATCGGGCGGCTGGAACTGCTGGCGGTCTACGCAATCTTCACCGTGAAATTCTGGAGAGCATGATGAAAAGACCGCTGGGCGCACAGATTTCGCACATGCTCAAGGATCGCGGGGTCGAGGTCATCTTCGGCATTCCGGGCGTGCACAATCAGGAAATGTACCGCGGCATCGAGGAGGCCGGCCTCACCCACATCCTGGCCCGGCACGAACAGGGGGCCGGCTTCATGGCCGACGGCTATGCGCGGGCCAGCGGACGGCCGGGCGTGGCCTATGTGATCACCGGGCCGGGTCTGTGCAACATCATGACGCCGATGGGGCAGGCGCATTCGGATTCGGTGCCGCTGCTGGTGATCTCGTCCTGCCTGGACGAAACGGCGGCCACGCGCGGGCAGTTGCACCAGATGAAGGATCAGCGCGCGGCGGCCGAGACCGTGTGCGACTGGTCCCACACCGCCGGGTCCGCCGAGGCGGCCTATGGCCTGATCGAGCGGGCGTTCGAGGAGTTCGCGCTGTCGCGGCCGCGGGCCAAGCACATCCAGGTTCCGATCGCGCAGCTCGAAGCCGAGGCCGATCCGGCACCGGCGCCGATCCGGCCTGCACCGCGCCCTCGGCTGACCGGCGACGACATCGCTCCGGTCCTGTCGCGCCTGCGCGCCGCGCGGCGGCCGCTCTTCATTCTGGGCGGCGGTGCCCGGTCCGCGGATTGGCGGCGGATCCTGACCCGGATCGGCGCGGCCTGTTTCACGACCTATGCCGGCCGGGGTCTGGCCGGGGCAGGGTACGACCTGGATTTCGGGGCGACCCTGGCGCGCCCGGGCAGCGCCGACGTCATCGCCTCGGCGGATCTGGTCGTGGCGGTGGGCACCGAACTGGCCGAGGTCGATCTGTGGCGAACCCACCTGGGCCACAGGGCGCCGCTGGTGCGGGTGGATCTGGACCCCGAGGTGCTGGCGGATGCCCAGCGCGCCTCGGTCGGGCTGCAGGCCGACGCCGGCAGCTTCGCCGAAGCGCTTTTGGCGGCAAGCGACACGCTGGACCGGGCCGACGGCTGGCGGCCGGACGAGGTGGCCGAGGCGCGGGCGCGCTGGCGGGCCGAGGCGGATGCCGAACGCCCCGGCATCGTGCCGGTCGCCGACGCGCTGCGCGCGGCGGTGCCGGACGACACCATGATCTATTCCGACATGACCCAGTTCGCCTATGTGGCCAAGGAAGTCTGGGAGATGGCCCGTCCCGGCCACTGGCATCACCCGACCGGGTTCGGCACGCTGGGCTATGCCTTGCCTGCCGGCATCGGCGGCGCGGTGGCGCGAAACGGCAAGCCGACGATGGTGATCGCCGGGGATTACGGGTTTCAATACACCATGCAGGAACTGGGCGTTGCGGTCGAACTGGGCCTGCCGCTGCCGATCGTCCTATGGGACAACGGCAAGCTCAAGGAGATCGAGGACAGCATGACCCGCAGCCAGATCGCGCCGAACGCGGTGGTGGCGCGGAACCCGGATTTCTGCACGCTCGCCGCGGCGTTCGGCGCGGCCTCGGCGGCGCCGCGCACGTTGCCCGACTTGCAGGACGCGGTGCGTCGGGCCTTCGCGGCGGACGGCCCGACGCTGATCCACGTCACGCCGGACGTGCTCTGACCCCGTCTGCGCCGTCAGTCCCAGCAACTGACCAGAACGGTCATGCCCATGGCCCGGCGGTTCAGCTCCACCGGGGAGATCTCGTCCTGCGCCGAGGCCAGGCGCGGCGACAGGCCGACCCTGCCCAGCAGGCTCTCCAGCGCCCGCGCGGCGGCGGCCAGGCTCACGTCCCGCGGCAGGATCTGGCCGTTCCGCGGGTTCGCCAGCAGCATTCCCAGAACCGCGCCGCTCCGGTCCAGAACCGGCCCGCCGGCATCGCCGCTCTGCGCCGCCAGCGCCAGGCGCGATCTGTCGATTTCGCCGTCGAGCCCGCGGAGATCCGCCAGCCTGCCGAAGGTCAGGCTCGGGGCGCCGAGCCGGCCTTCATAGGAATATCCGGCCACCGCGACCTCGCTTAGCAACTGCGGCGAGGCGGTGCTGAACTCGGCGACCGACATCGGCGCGAGGGCTTCGGTCGGGCGCAGCAGGGATACGCCCAGCGCGTCGTCGCCGCCGATCACCGTCGCCTCGTGCTCGTCGTTCAGGGTGATGCGGGTGCAGCCCCGGACCGCTTCCGAAACGGTGGCCACGGTTCCGCCGTCATCCACGAAGAAGCCCGAGCGGGACAGGCGCGGTTTGCGCACGCTCAGACCCGCGACCAGATCGATGCTCTGCGCCGCGTCGGCCCCGGCGCTGGCGTCCAGCACGCCGTCGGTGCGGGTGAAACTGGCCTTCATGCGGGCCAGAACCCGCGTGCGCCGCGCTTCGTCCCCGTCGGGCCAGACCAGCGTGAAACCCTTGATGACGCCATCCTTCAATCCCGCCTGGGTGTAGGACACGATACCGTCGCCGCGGCCTTCCAGTGTGAATTGGTCGGCGCCGATCTCGCGCGGGCCGTCCAGCGGCACGATTTCCAGCGACTGCATGACGTCGTAGAGCCCGCGCAGCGTGGCGCGATCGCCGCGCTGGCTGATCAGCAGCACCCGCGCGCCCAGGTCCGACCGGCTCTCGAAATGGGCGAAGGGCGCTTCGTGCCGGGCAAATTCCACCACATCCAGCGGCAGGTCCATTTCGATGCCCGCCGCGCTGTCCGCATGGGGCTTCATGCCCACGCTGATCAGCGGGGCGTTGTACTCGTCCATCAGGATCTTGCGCTGCTGCGTTGTCAGAACCCCGGTCGGCTCAAAGCCGTTGAACCGCTGCCAGTCCTCCATCGAGCGCCGCGTGCCGGGCCCGAAGGCGCCGTCGATCGCCGCAGTGTAGAACCCGGCGGCCTGCAGCGCGATCTGCAGATCCTTGCGTTCCTCGGCGGTCAGCAGCCGCTCGCTCCGGCGCGCTTCGGCCGGGGTTTCGTCCGGCAGGGCCGATTGCAGGCCGACCACCGGCTGTTCGGGCTGCTGCGGGGCCGGCGCAAGCGCGCCCTGGCCCAGCACATTCGCCCCGATCGGCCAGAACTGCTGTCCCAACGCCTCGGTCCGGGCGATGAAGCTGTCCTGCGGGATCTGCCGTTCGGCCCGGTAGACGCGCAGCACCTGTTCCGCGTCGATCCGGGCATAGGGGCCGAGGACGATCGCATACCAGCCGCGCCCGATCTGGAACCCGTTCACGTCGGCAAGATAGTTGGAATAGACCTGCGCCCGGTCCTGCGCCTCGCGCAGCGACGGATGCGCCTCGATCTGGACCCAGGCGGCGTCCTCCCGGCCCTGCTGGGCCGAGGCCGCTGTCAGGCCGAATACCACGACAATCGTCAATGAAATAAATGCACGTATCATCTTATGTCCCGTGTCCCGGAATGCACTATCTTCGCGAAAGCTTATGCAGGATTTTCCGGCGAAGGCCATGCCCGCGGGCATTGCGGAACGGGGTGTGGCGGCTGCGCGACAGGGTTTGGTCGGACCGGGCCGCAAAGCGGCGTTGACGCCCCCGGACCCCTTGCATAGGTAGTGCGAAACCCGATGCGACCGGGTGAACATGCCCAAAGGGAGTGCCATGACCGACAAGCCCAACGCCCCACGATCCTTTCAGGAGATCATCCTGCGCCTGCAGACCTACTGGGCGTCCAAGGGATGCGCCATCCTGCAGCCCTATGACATGGAGGTGGGCGCGGGCACCTTTCACCCCGCAACCACCCTGCGGGCGCTGGGGGCCAGGCCATGGGCCGCGGCCTATGTGCAGCCCTCGCGCCGCCCGACCGACGGGCGCTATGGCGAGAATCCCAACCGCCTGCAGCACTACTACCAGTACCAGGTGCTGATCAAACCCAGCCCGCCCGACCTGCAGGAACTGTATCTGGGCAGCCTTCAGGCCATCGGCATCGACATGGACCTGCACGACATCCGTTTCGTCGAGGATGACTGGGAAAGCCCCACCCTGGGCGCCTGGGGGCTGGGCTGGGAGGTCTGGTGCGACGGCATGGAGGTCAGCCAATTCACCTACTTCCAGCAGGTCGGCGGCCATGACTGCGCCCCGGTCTCGGGCGAGCTGACCTATGGTCTGGAACGTCTGGCGATGTATGTGCTGGGCATCGACCACGTGATGGACATGCCCTTCAACGACCCGGATTCGCCGATCCCGCTGAGCTATGGCGACGTGTTCAAGCAGACCGAAGAGGAATATGCCCGCTGGAACTTCGACGTGGCCAATACCGAGATGCTGCTGCGCCACTTCGAGGAAGCCGAAGAGGAATGCGCCGCCATTCTGGCGCAGGACCATGACGACCCGAAGACCGGCAAGCGCATCGTCATGGCGCATCCCGCCTATGACCAGTGCATCAAGGCCAGCCACATCTTCAACCTGCTGGACGCGCGCGGCGTGATTTCCGTGACCGAGCGTCAGGCCTATATCGGCCGGGTGCGGGCGCTGGCCAAGCGCTGCGCCGACGCCTTCGTTCAGACCGAGGCCGGGGGCCAGGCCGCCTGATGGGCGGTTCAGGCCAGTCCTGGCAGCAGCGCCTTGAGCCCGTCGGTGATCATCCCGATCGCCAGCGCGGCCAGGATCATGCCCATGAACCGGCTGATGATCACCCGCGCCGTCATCGACAGCCGCCGCGCCAGCAGGGCGGCATTCCAGAAGGTGAAGGCCACCAGCGCCACCTCGAACAGGAACACGAACACGAAGACGACCAGATGCGCGGTGCTGGTGATCTTGTGGGCGTAGATGACCATCGTCGTGATCGTTCCCGGCCCGACCAGGATCGGAAAGGCCAGCGGATAGAAGGCCACGGTCTCGGGGTCGGGATAGGCGCGCTTTTCCCCCTCGGTTCCGTGATGCGAACTGGTTTCGTTGCCGTGCAGCATGTTGAAGGCGATGATCAGCACCACCGTGCCGCCGGCGACGCGGAAATCGTCCACGCTGATGTCGAACAGCTTCAGCACCTCGACGCCGACGCTCGCAAAGATCGCGCCGAGAAAGATGCAGTAGAGCGCGGATTTCAGGGCGACCTTGCGCTGATCGGCCACCGTGGCGCCCTCGGTCACGTTCAGGAACACCGGCAGGTTGATGATCGGGTTCATGATCGCGAAAAGCGCGCCGAAAAAGCCGACGGCAAAGCTGATGTCCATTCCCCGTGCCCCGCGTTACCCAGTTCCTGGCGCAACCCTGACCGATTTTTGACCGGCCCGAAAGAGGCGGCCTGACCCGAGGAGACGGACTATGACGGGAAAGCTACTGGTCATCATCCTGCTGCTGTGCGCCCTCGTCGCGGGCGGGGCGATGTATTACCTGCAGGTCTACGGGTTCTATTACCAGGTTGACGCCCAGCCCGGCCGCGATGTCGTGCTGCTCCCGCAGGACGGCGGCGCGGCCCGGCCGATCGCCTATGCCGGTTTTCAGGCCATCGACGCCGACAGTTCCCCGATCCGCTATCGCGCCTGTTTCACGACGGATCTGGATCTGGACGAACTGTCATCCACCTTTGTCGCCGTGGACGACCCCGAGCCGCTGACCGCGCCCGGCTGGTTCGACTGCTACGACGGCGCCGCCATTGCCGGGATGCTGCGGGACGGCACCGCGCGCGCCTTTCTGAGCGTCAAGAACCTGCATTACGGGGTGGACCGGATCGTCGCGATCACGCAGGACGGGCAGGGCTTTGCCTGGCACGCCCTGAACAATTGCGGCGAGAAAGCCTTTGACGGCACCGTGGTGGGCGAGGAATGCCCGCCGCGGCCCGAAAACTAGGCCGAAGCAGTCCGAATGGAGGCGGCGTCCGTGAACATACCGGCATTCATCACCGTGACCATCGGGTTCGCAGTGTTTCTGGCCGGGGCCGAGATCAACGCGCGCGTGGCCGCGCTGCGGCGCTACAACATCCCCGAACCCGTGACGGGCGGGCTGCTGGCATCCCTGGCCCTGTTGCTGGTCTATCTCGTGACCGGCGTCGAGTTGAACTTCGATCTCAGCCCGCGGGATTTCCTTCTGGTGCTGTTCTTTGCCGGGATCGGGCTGAACGCCCGCCTGGCCGACCTGATCGCGGGCGGCAAGCCCCTGCTGCTGCTGCTGCTGATCACGATCACCTGCATGATCGCGCAGAACCTGATCGGGGTCGCCGGGGCGCTGGCCTTCGGGTTTCCGGCGCAGGCGGGGGTTCTGTTCGGCTCGGCGTCTCTGATCGGCGGTCATGGCACCGCGATCGCCTGGGCGCCGCAGGTGGCCGAGGTGACGGGGCTGCAGGGCGCGACCGAACTGGGGGTCGCGGTGGCGACGCTCGGCCTGGTGCTGGCGGCCATCGTCGGCGGTCCGGTGGCCAAGTATCTGGTGGAACGGCACGACCTGAAATCCCCGGATCTCGGCGAGGAACTGACCGTCGGCGTGGCCGAAGAGGCAGGATCGCAGGGCGACGGGATCGGGCATCACGCGGTGATGCGGGTGCTGCTCTATCTCAACATCGCCATCGTTCTGGGCTATGGGGCGCATCAGGCCATCGCCGCCGCCGGAGTGATGCTGCCGCTGTTCGTGCCCTGCCTGATCATGGCGATACTGGTCGGCAATCTGCGCGCCTGGCTGTTTCCCAAGGCGCCGCCCGTCGCGCGCACCGCCGCCCTGGGCCTGATCTCCGAGTTTTCGCTGGGCGCGTTCCTGGCCATGTCGCTGATGAGCCTGCAACTCTGGACCATCGCCGGCAACGGGCTGGCGATCGGCTCGATCATGCTGGCGCAGACCGCCTTCACGGTCGTCTTCGTGATCGCCGGGCTGTTCGTCATCATGGGGCGGAGCTACATGGCCGCCGTGCTGGCCTCGGGATTTGCGGGGTTCTCGCTGGGGGCGA
Organism: Ruegeria sp. BHSB196; assembly: GCF_059613135.1. Classification (NCBI taxonomy): domain Bacteria; kingdom Pseudomonadati; phylum Pseudomonadota; class Alphaproteobacteria; order Rhodobacterales; family Roseobacteraceae; genus Ruegeria; species Ruegeria sp. BHSB196. Next base: position 272 of record NZ_JBXWRY010000026.1, on the reverse strand, counting down.
CGCCCACGGCCATCGCCAACATGACCGCCGTCACCAAGCAATATGGCCCGTCGCCTATTGCCTTTATCGTGCTGCCCCTTGTATCCGCCTTCTTCGTGGATATCGCCAATGCCATCGTCATCCAGACGATTGTCAATTTCTGAGGACCGACCATGCCCGACCTGCTGATCGAACTGTTTTCCGAGGAAATCCCCGCGCGCATGCAGACCCGCGCGGGCGAGGATCTGAAGAAGCGGATCACCGACGGTCTGGTCGAGGCCGGTCTGACCTAT